>CAVDEO010000056.1:0-16362 GCA_963607915.1 bacterium | reverse complement strand
GCACTATCTCGACTCCGTGGTGAACTGGGACAGCATCAGGCAGTGGAGCATACCTAAGCTCATCGGTTTCGGTTTCGACCCCCGCTCAAAGACCTGGTACGAGTCTCCGGGCTACAGCGTGACTATGGTGGGAGGGCTTTGCGAGTTCGCGGATATGCTTGACGCCAAGGCCGGCATAGACCTTTTCGAGCGCTGTCCTGTGCTCATTGACGCCGTGCGCACGCTCCCGCAGTACCTTTTCCCGAACCGAATGATTGCCGGCTGGGGTGACACGCATCCCGACTTCCTGCCTTCGGCGGCGTTCGACGCCGTCATCTCATATGCCCGCAGGCACGGGAACGCGGCACTTGAGGCGGAGATGTCTGAACTGAAGTCTGCGGTGCGGCCGGACGCCCTCCCGGAGGAGATTGAGAAATATGTCAGCGGCACATTCTACGCCCCGAACGTGTCCTGGATGGTTCTGCGTACGGGCATGAATCTTCGGCACGACCTGATGGCCTCGCTCAACGCCAGCCTCGGCAACCACCAGCACGCCAACGGCATCTCCCTCGAACTCTACAGCAAAGGCTATGTGCTCGCCCCCGATGCGGGGATAGGCAGGACGCTTTACAGCGGGCTGGACTATGCGGAGTACTACTCGCGTATGCCGGCTCACAACACCGTGGTGGTGGACGGGATTTCTGACTACCCGGCGATGATGTCGAATCACGCATTCTCGCTTGTCGCGTCCTCTCCGGAAGTGTCTGAAGGCAGCCCTTCGGCAGGGCTCTCTTCCGGGGAATCACCTCTGCGCTATGCCACGGTCAAGTTTCTGGAACCGGAGACGGGCGCGGAGCAGCAGCGCAGCGTGGCCGTGGTGAAGACATCTGAAACAGGCGGATACTATGTGGATGTGTTCCGCAGCCGCAAGATCGGAGGCGGCGACAAGACCCACGACTATTTCTACCACAATCTCGGGCAGGAGATGCAGCTTGCCGACTCTTCCGGGACGCCGCTCGCAATGCAGCCTACAGAGGAACTCGCCTTTGCCGGAGGCCATCTGGGCGCGTATTCCTACCTTTACGACAAGAAGAAAGCCCCGATGGACTCGGCAATCAAGACCCGCTTCATCACGACGGTCGGCGACTCGGCCGCAGCGGAACGTCTCGGAGGGACGCGCAGCATAGTGATGACGGCCTGGATGCGCGGAGATGCCGGCAGAACGGTGTACCGGGCGCTGTCCCCGGTCAATCTCGAATATGAACGGATGCCGTACCAGCCCTACAAAGTGGATTCGCAGCCCGTGCTCACGCTCGTCGCCCGTCAGAGCGGCGAAGCCTGGGACCGGCCGTTTGTCTCCGTATTCGAACCGTCGTCCGAAGGCGAACCCGGGGAGATTTCCGCAGTCGGATTCTTCGAACCGCTCGAGAGCGGGGCGACCGGGGTTGAAGTCCGTCTGAAGGACGGCCGGATTCAGCGGCTTGTCTGCTCTGAAAACGGAAAGGTCAGGCTTTCGGAAAGCGCCTCGGCTGAAGATGACCTCCTGCGGAAGAAGGAGAACTCTGAAATCCTGCTTTCCCCTGACGGCAGAAATATCCTCACTCTGCACAGGGACGAATTGAAATATACCTTCCTCCGTGACGGGAAGACCGTTGTCCGCAGCGGCGGTCTCGGAATGGAGGTGAAAAACTTTCTTGTGGAAAAAGCCATGGGAATCCCCGCAGACACCGCACGGAGTTGGATGGACGGGATGGAAATCATCGGAATCGACCGCCGTAGCGTGGACGGGATCTGGACTCCGGTCTATGGTGAACGGTCCGAAATACGCGACCGTTTCAACGAGATGACCGTCCATCTGCGCCGAGACGGGGATGACGGAGGGATGAGCGGCGGCTACGACAGGCGGAGGCAGTACTTTCTGGATGTGATATTCCGTGTCTACGATGAGGGCATTGCCCTCCGCTACCATTTCCCGGAAGGGACGAACGGGCTGTTCCTGCACATTACCGATGACCTCACCTCCTTCCGTTTCGAGAGCGGAGCCGTCGCCTGGCACTATGCCTGGGCGCAGTCGGGGGCTGAGAAAGTGAAACTGCTCAAGTCCGAGAAGGCTTGGGCGGCGGAGGCGGAACGGCCGTTGACCCTGCGGCTGGCGAACGGGCTTTACGCGGCTCTTGGGGAGGCCTCGCTGTCCGATTTTGTCAGGGGGAAACTGAAACTTGCCGGGGACGACGCCGTCAGATTCTCCCTCTATGAGACTGCGGATGTCATTCCCCCGTTTTCTTCGCCCTGGCGCTATCTCCTTGTCGGTGAAAAGGCCACGGATCTTGTCAACGGCAAGGATATGGTGCTCAATCTCAATGAACCCTGCCGCATAACCGACTGTTCGTGGATACGTCCCGGGAAGGCGTTCCGGGTGTGCCGGCTGGATATGGACTCCGCTCTCGAAGCCGTGGATTTCTGCGTGGACAGGGGGATGCAGTTCATTGAACTCGACGCGGGGTGGTACGGCCCGGAGATGCAGACGGTCTCTTCCGCGCTCGCAGTGTCGGAAAGCCGCGACATCGACATGCCCGAACTCTGCCACTATGCCCGCAGCAAGGGCATAGGCGTGTGGCTCTATGTCAACCAGAGGGCGCTCTCGCGGGAACTCGACTCCATCCTCCCGCTTTATGAGGAATGGGGTGTCAGCGGAATCAAGTTCGGTTTCGTGCAGGTCGGTTCGCAGAAATGGACGCAGTGGCTGCACGATGCCGTGCGCAAATGTGCGGAACATCACATTATGGTGGACATCCACGATGAATACCGCCCCACCGGCTGGAGCCGCACCTGGCCCAACCTGATGACTCAGGAGGGGGTCGGCGGGAACGAGGAGATGCCGGATGCGGAACACGACACCGTCCTCCCCTTCACCCGCTTTCTCTGCGGCCCGGCGGACTACACCCCCTGCTATTTCAATTCGAGGGTGAAGAACACGAAAGCCCATCAGCTCGCCATGTCTGTGGTCTATTACAGCCCGGTGACTTTCCTATACTGGTATGACCGGCCTTCGGACTACAGGGGAGAGGGCGAACTCGATTTCTGGAAACATTGCCCTACAGTCTGGGACGAGAGCATCGCGCTTGACGGAGAAATCGGGGAGTTCATCGTTCAGGCGCGGCGCAGCGGTCAGGACTGGTTCGTCGGCGTAATGAACGGGCTTGAAGGACGTGAGATAAGTCTCGACACCGCCCGCTTCCTTGAAAAAGGAGCGAAATACAGTTTGGAGATCCATAATGACGACCCGTCTCTCGGCACGCGGACCTGCGTCTCCGTGACAAATTGCACCGTGAAGGCCGGGAAGACCTTGAAACTGAAGCTTCAGCCTTCCGGAGGAGCCGCCCTGCGTTTCGTGCGCTTGTAGAATCCGTTTCTGAAAATATATATCCCGATATTTTCAGTTTTTCTCCGATTTGTCGTAAATTGCAGGCCGAAAACCGCATAAAGGCTTGCAGATGCCCAAGGCACTACGACATATCATCATTTTCTGTGCGTTCCTCTTCACGTGGAACATCTCCGCTCTGGCGGACATCTCCGGCAACGAACTTTTCCATTCGGTGACTCTGGAGGACGGGCTCCCGGGCGAATCCGTGGCGAGGATAAAACAGAGTTCGGACGGCAGGGTCTGGCTTGCGACAAGCGCCGGAGTCAGTCTCTACGACGGGAAACGCATTCTGAACTTCAAGTTGAGGGACTGCGTTTCCCCCGAAAACGGCGACGGCGCGGATGTGGCTCCGGTCTATGTCTTTGACCTTTGCGAGGACGGGGACGGGACGGTCTATGCGGCCACAGGGTGCGGAGTTTTCCGAAAGCGCCGCAGCGACGGCGATTTCCTGCGGATTCTCCCGGAGATAACGCGCTGCGAATGCGTGCTTGCCGCAGGCGGTCTCCTTTATGTCGGGAACAGGGCGGGGTTTTACATCTGCAACGGAGATGAATCCCGTCTCGTGACTGTAGGGGCGTCGAGAATGGGCGTGGAGAACGGTGTGAGGGACATAGTCTCCGATGAAAGCGGAGCGATATGGTTCCTGAGCCGCTATGCCCTGAACCGCTGGTCTCCGTCCGGCGGCGAACTCCGTTCCTTCAACCTGACGGACTCGATGCCGAAGGGAGCGGCGCTCAACCGCCTGGCCATCAGCGGGGAAAGATTCTATATAGGAACCAAGAACAACGGACTTTACCTCTGCTCTCCGGAATCGTCATCCGTTACTCCCGTCGCCGGAGTGGGCAATGTGGTGACGGCTTTGAACACGGTTTCCACGGGCGAGATTGCGGTCGGCTGCGACGGGGCGGGAGCGTTCCTGCTTGACGGGAAGACCGGGCGTATCGTCGAGAGTTTCAACACAAAGGCGGACTCCCGCCACAGGCTTCCGAGCGATGCCGTCTATTGTTTCACGAAGGACGGCCGGGGAGTGTGCTGGTTCGGCTTCTACCGCTACGGGATGTGTCACAGCTACTTCTCAGCTCCGGTTTTCAACTGCTACTCCTTCGGCGATTTCTCCACTGCTGGACTTTCAGTCCGTTCGTTCCTCATTTCTGACGGTGTCAAGCTCATAGGCGCCGGCGACGGCATCCATTACATCGACGAGAAGTCCGGGACGGTGCGCCTGATTCCGCCTTCGCGTCTGGGCGGGAGCCACATCATAACCTCCATCATCCGCTATGCGGGTCTGTACTGGATAGGGACTTACGATGCCGGGCTGCATATTCTCGACCCCCGTGACTTAAGCATATCCAGAGTTTCAGGCGAGCCTCTGCTGGGCACGACCTCGGTCTCCTGTTTTGCGGAAAGTCCGGACGGCCGGCTCTGGATTGGCACAGGCGAGGGCATATTCATAATGGACAAGACCCGTTGCATCGGCCGGTTCACGGAGAACAATTCCCGAATAGGCGGAGGTATGGTCTCGGGTATGCTCTTCGACGGGAACGGCAACTGCTGGGTGGGTTCCCAGTCGCTTTCGCTCTACATCGCCGCCACCGGAATCTTTGAGAACTCCAACTTCCCCAATGGCTTCTTCAACGCCGTGGACGGGCTCTCCTGCGTGCGAGGACACGACAATCTGCTGTATTTTATGAAGCAGTCGCGCATCTTCTTCACGGATACGGCAATGACATCTTTCGGCCCGCTTTCCCTCCCTCCCGAACTCGGAGGGAAGAACTGCTACGGCTTTCTTGACGATGGGGCGGGAAACTTCTGGATAGCCTCTTCCGACGGCCTTTTCCGCACCGGCTACGGGATGGAGAATCTCCAGCATTTCGGCTACGGCGAGGGTATGGTCTGCCGGCACATAAGTTCCAACGGCATCAAAACGGACGACCGGGGCGACATCTGGGTCGGAACTTCCGACGGGCTTATGAAACTGGACAGGCAGGAACTGGAGAAATGGCTGCGCGACGGCACCGGGCGGGTCAGGCTCTGCGGGCTGCGGCTCGGGGAGAATCTGGCGACCCCCTTGGATGAGGACGGAATCAACTCCCGCAGGCGCGTCAGAGTGTCGTGGAATCTGGTCTCCGAGAAACTCTCCCTCCGTTTCTTCCTTCAGGACTATGCCCGTCCCAATGACAGGCTCTACCAGTACAGGCTCGGCGACGGCGGCGAATGGAGAACTGCCGGAGACGGAGAGGATGTCGAGTTCAGGCAGCTGTCCCCCGGCACGCATAATCTGACTGTCCGTCTTGCCGGAGTCCCCGGCACGGAAACGGTCTATGAAATTTCTGTAATTCCTTCCGTAGTGTTCGTCGTCGAGCTTTTCCTGCTGCTCGTCGCCGCTTATCTGCTTCTGATCTGGCACCGCTACCGCCGGGACACGGACGTGCTTCTTAAGGAAAGGGGTGAAATAGAAACCGCGCTTATGGAGGCGGAGAAGGAAAGCGAGGTCCTGAAAGAGAGCGAGGCTCTGAGGGAGAGCGGAGAGGCTTCCGGCGGCGGGAGGGAGAAATATTCCCGTGTCAGGCTGGACGGTGCGGAATGCGAGGAAATCGTCGCACGGATGAAGGACTATCTCCAGCAGAGCCGCCGCTACACCGACCCGGAGCTGAAGATGAGCGACATCGCGGAAGTTCTCGGGCTGTCGTCCAGCAAGCTCAGCCAGATTTTCAGCCTCCATCTCAAGGAAAATTACTACGAGTTCATCAACCGCTACCGTCTCGAAGAGTACAAACGGCTTCTCTCTGTGGAGGAGTACCGTAAATACACCCTCACCGCCCTGAGCGAGATGGCGGGATTCCGCAAGTCCAGTTTCTACAGCACTTTCCGCCGCATCGAGGGTATGACTCCGGCCGAATATATCCGGAAACACAAGATCAAAATCGGCTGAGCTTGACTGAAAATCCTCCTTCAGCGGATTCGTCTAATTTAGACGAACCTCAGGATATGGAAATATAATATATTGATATATAATATATTAAATATATTGGACTTTCCGAAAAACCATTTGGCGGATTTCGCGCCCCATTTATTTGTTTCTTTTTCTTCTGCGGTCTAACTTCGCAAGCACTGAAACTGATGACTCACCGATGGCAAAAGAAATCAACCACAGAAAATCCGATGCGGTCTCCACAATCTATCTCGAGCACCGCCCCGCTCTACTGCGTTACCTCGTGAGTTACACGAAAGACACGATGGATGCGGAGGATATGCTCCACAATCTTTTCATAAAGCTGATGTCAGTCGACATCATCAATCCGGTCACGGTCAAGAATCTCCTTTTCGTGATGGCCCGGCGTATGATCATAGACGATGCGCTCCACAAGGCCTTTGTCCGCAGAAGCGTCGAGGGCTACCGGAGGACACGGCCGCAGGATGACGGAAATGCCCTGTCCCGCAGATTGGAGGCGGCTGACATAGTCTCGCTGGTGGACAGGAAACTCGCCGCGATGCCGCCCAGGCGCGCACGCATATATATGATGTACAAGCACTGCGACATGTCGGCGAAGGACATAGCCGAGAATCTGAAGATCAGCCGCCGCACCGTAGAGGCCCATATCTATGCCTCGAATCTGGAGATGAGGTCATATCTCCGCAAAATCATCTGACGGACCGGGATTCATCGGAATTTCATAGAAACAGAAAACTGATAACCTCAACATAAGATTATGAAGAAAACGATATCAAAAATCAGTATCATTTCGTCCCTCGTCCTTTCCGGGGTTCTGCTGACGGCCGCATTCCCTTCGGGGGAGGCGTTCGCGCAGAGTCTGCAGGTGAAAGGCACGGTGACGGACAAGGGCGGCGAACCTCTGGTGGGCGTCGCGGTGCAGGTGACAGGGCAGGATACGGCATCCATTACGGATCTTGACGGGAACTATTCCATCGCCGCAGCTCCCGGTTCACAGCTGAAATTCTCCTGCGTAGGCTTCACCGACAAACAGGCCTCCGTTTCCGGGGAGATACTGAACGTCACTCTCGAAGAGGATGTCCAGCTGCTTCAGGAAGTGGTGGTCGTCGGTTACGGCGTACAGAAAAAGGAATCGCTCACCGGCGCGGTCACGGTGGTGAACAGCAAGGCGTTTCAGGAGAAAGGAGGGCTTTCTTCCCCGCTGCAGGCACTGCAGGGACAGGTGGCCGGAGTCATCATCAGCCGTTCATCTTCAGCGCCGGGCGATGAGAGCTGGGGACTCAGCCTCCGCGGTTCCTCCTCGGTGAACTCGACCGAGCCGCTTGTGGTCATTGACGGCGTGGCGGCAAACAGCGTGAGCGAGATGCGCCTGCTCAACCCTGACGACATCGAGTCCATAAACTTTCTCAAGGACGGCTCCGCCGCCATCTACGGCAGCCGTGCGGCCGGGGGCGTGGTCCTTATAACCACCAAGAGAGGCAGGGAGGGAAAGGTGACGGTGAACTACAGCGGCAGCGCCACACTGAAGACCGTGGGTCTTATGCCGGAACTGTGCAGCATCGACCAGTGGGCCGACGGCGTGCAGACCGCTCTGCGCAACGACAACAACACAAGCAACGTGTGGTACACTTTCGCCGACCTCGCCAGAAAATACAAGGGTGGCTACATAGACCTCAAGACCACCACGAACCCGTTCGGCTCTTCGGCTTTCACAGATGTCAGCGACTTCGTCTTCGATGACTCCGTGGACTGGCTCGACAGCCTTTTCGGCAGCACCTGGAGCACGAACCACAGCCTCAGCGTCTCAGGCGGGAACGACAAGAACTCCTTCCGCGTCTCCGGAAGCTACCTCTACGACGGCTCGACTCTCCGGTACGGGAACAACAATAATCAGCGCTACAACATCCGCTGGAACAACACCAACAGGCTCGGGAAAATCTTCACTCTGGAAAGCAGCGTAGCCTACAGCCGTCAGGAACAGGTTGTCCCGACTCTCGTCAGCTCGGCGCTCACCACTCAGATGCCTATGCCGGGCCTTCCGCTCACGACTCTGGACGGCAAGCCTTACGCGTGGGGCACCTGGGGCTCACCGGTGGCGAAACTTTCGCTCGGCGGCGACAACAGGCTCTCGGTGCGCTCGCTCAGCATCAGCGAGACCCTCAAGGCGAAGCTGACAGACTGGCTCGATGCAAATGTCACTCTCGGCTACAACACCTCCGAGGCGCGCCGCCGCACCGTCCAGAACGCCATCACCTACTACAACTACACCGGTACGGTCAAGACTTATGAGGATCCTACGCAGGAGAAGTCCTATTTCAAGCAGACCTCCTCGCGCACGGATTTCTACAGCGCAGCCGGCTATCTGAATGCGCACAGGACCTTTGCGGAGAAGCACTCCACAAGCCTGACCCTCGGCGCACAGTACGAGATGAAGGATATGGAGATGTTCGGGGCGAGCTACACCGACATCCTTGAAGGACTCGATGTCATCAACGGCAACGGCACGCTCACTCTCGACAGCGACAACATCCTCAAGAACAACTACCGCAACGCCATAATGTCCTATTTCGGCCGTTTCAACTACGACTACGACTCACGCTATCTGCTTGAACTGAACGGCCGTTTCGACGGAAGCTCCAAATTCCTTCCGAAAAACCGCTGGGCCTTCTTCTGGGGCGCTTCCGCAGGATGGCGCATCAACAGGGAGCATTTCCTGAGGGATGTCAGATGGCTGTCCGACCTCAAACTGAGGGCCTCTTACGCCGAGATGGGTTCGCAGACCGGCATCGACAACTATGACGGCTACCAGTTCTACAACCTCAATACCTCTTCCGGCGCCTATGTGGGTTCGGACAGGCTCACCACCATAACCACCAACGGGAAGTTCGCATCCACCACCCGCCAGTGGGAGAGAATCAAGAACTGGAACCTCGCGCTCGACTTCGGCTTCCTTGACGGCGCGCTCACCGGAACGGTCGAGGGCTTCCTCAAGAGGAACGACAATATGCTCGTTTCCGTCACCTACCCGGCCGTGCTCGGAGACTCCGCCCCGACGGCGAACACCGGCAAGTTCAAGAACTGGGGTTTCGAGGCCACCGGGAACTATAACGGACAGATAGGCCGGCAGCTGCACTGGCATATCGGCGGGACTGTGACCTTCACGAGGAACGAACTCACCGACTACGGCGGAACGAGCGTGCTCAAGTCCGGATACACCAGCACCCAGCAGGGATATCCCCTCAATTCCATATTCGGGCTCCGCTACGGAGGCAAGATCCAGAACGAGGAGATGCTCAACGCATATCTCACAAAATACTATGAAAACAACGGCATCGGAATGCCGGGCAACCTCCGGGTGGGGGACAATATGTACTGTGATGAAAACGGAGACGGAGTGCTCGACTACCGCGACTATGTCTATCTCGGAAGCGACGACCCGGAGATTTCCTATTCGTTCAACTTCGGCGCGTCGTGGAAGGGACTTGATTTCAACATCGTGTTCCAGGGCTCGGCCAACCGCTTCGTGTACAGGGGGATAGACGCGTGGACGGTTCCGTTCCGCTCGCTCTACCTCAACAGCACCACAAGCAGTTTCGGGAACACCTGGAGCAAGGACAACCCTGATGCGTATTACGCCCCTTACACGACTGACAGCAATATAATCAGCTACAACTATCAGGCGAACTCCATCACCTCGCAGGACGGGCGCTACATCCGCCTGAAGAACGTCACCCTCGGATACAGTATTCCGGAGTCCGCCCTTAAGAAAGTCCGTGTCATCAGCGGCTGCCGTGTCTATTTCACCGGCGAGGATCTCTGGGAGCACACAAACATCACCGACGGATGGGATCCGGAGGCGAAACGGTCTCCGAGCGGCACGGGACGCTATCCGTTCACCCGCAATTTCACTTTCGGAGTGAACCTCACCTTCTGACCCGGATCAATTGTGAAACTTGAGTATGATTAAGATTATGACAACCAATATAATACGAACAGCTTGCGCGGCGGTGACGCTGATGGCTGCGGTTTCCTGCCTCAACTTCTCCCCCGAGTCCCAGATGAACGACGACACGGTGTGGAACTCGGCATCCAACTTCCAGCTCTTCGCCAACCAGTTCTATTCCTGGACACGCGACATCCAGAGCGGGAACACCTGCCAGTACGGGCTGTCCGACGGCCCTCACAGCGACCTCAGAAGCGACCTCTGCGCCTCTTCGAGCGTGAACCCTTACAGTCAGGGAACCAACAACATCCCTGAAAAGGACGACAACTACACCGCCCTCTACCGAAGGATATACTACACCAACCTGCTCCTGAAAAATGCCGCCTCTTTCGGCGACGCCTCCGCGATAAGCAAGCCCGTGGCCGAGGCCAAGTTCTTCCGGGCCTACTGCTACTTCGAGCTTGTCCAGCTCTACGGCAACGCCATACTCGTCACAGAGCCGGCGGAGATGGATTCTCCGCTGATGCAGGCGGAGAGGAACGACAGGGGAGAGGTCATCGATCAGTGCGTCAAGGATTTGCAGGAAGCCGCCGAGGCTCTGCCCGCAGTTCCTTCCGAGGCCGGCCGCCTGTGCGCGGATGCCGCCCGCGCCTTTCTGTCCCGCGTGGCTCTTTACGAGGGAACCTGGCAGAAATTCCACACGGGAGGCGCGGACTGCTCCTCAAACAGCGAGAGGGTCGGCACTCTGCTCACACTCGCGAAGACCGCAGCCGAAGAGGTGATGGCCGGCGGGAACTACAAGCTTTTCTACAGCGACAAACTCGGAACAGAAAGCTACCGCTATATGTTCATCCTCGAGGACGCGCAGTGCAACCCGGCAGGACTCACGACCAAGGACAACACCGAGTACATATTCTCCCGCCGTCACAGGGCTGAAGACGGGGTCGGTCTGAACATCACCAAGGCCTATCTCGCCAATGCGGTCTATCCCACCCGCAAGCTCGCGAACCTCTACCTCTGTCAGAACGGCCTTCCGATAAGCGTCAACGGCTCCGACAATCCGCAGTTCGCCGGTTACAACACGGCCGTCTCGGAGTTCAGGAACAGGGACAACCGTATGTCCACCACCCTCGCCCAGAGGGGGTCTATGGTCTGGGACAACACTTCCGACCATTGCCGCACGGCCTGGGACGACAGCGACCTTGCCAGGACCAAATACATAGGTGCCTGCGCAAACAGCGGCTATCAGACCCACAAATGGGCTGTTGAGCGCCTTGTCACCGACAAATACGAGACTATGGATTTCCCTGTGATCCGTTACGCCGAAGTGCTTCTCAACTATGCCGAGGCGACATACGAACTTCAGGGGAGCATCACCGACGAGGATCTCAACCGCAGCCTCAACAAGGTCAGAAGCCGCGTCAATCCGGACATGACCCCTTTGAGCAACACTCTCGTGACCGCCAACGGCCTCAGCATGAGAGAGGAGATACGCCGCGAGAGGACAGTCGAACTCGTGTTCGAGGGTTTCCGCGCGGACGACTTGAAGAGATGGGCGACGGCTCCGGTCGAAATGCCTCAGACCCAGCTCGGAGTCAAGTGGAGAGGCACCGAATTCGAGACTCTCTGGACGAATCAGAGCCGGCAGCTGGATGCGGACGGATGCATAATCCTCTATGACAACCGTCAGTGGTCCGACAAGCTCTACCTCTATCCGCTGCCCGCCGACCAGCTGCAGTTGAACCCGAGACTCGGCCAGAACCCCGGCTGGGAATAGCGGACGGGGTCATTGGAGAAAAAGTTGTATTTTCAGAAAAATTGATTCAGATATATGAAAAATATCGTCAGAACATATGCCGTGACCGCCGCCCTTGCCGCCCTTGCCGCCGTCTCCTGCGAGAAACAGGAGAATAAGGCGCTCTACAGCGCGGTGATTCCGTCTTCGGTGGAGTTCAACCTCGAGGAAAATGTCGGCAGGCTTGTCTATGTCGACGCCACCGGTTCCAAGTGCCTTCCTATGCTGAAGGGAGAGACTCTCCTTCTCAAATATACTATGACTCCGGACGATGTCACCTTCACCGATGTGGTCTGGACAGCATCCAATCCGGTTTTCGCCTCCGTTTCCGATGAGGGACTGGTCGAGGCGGTGAGCGGGGACGGCTATTCGGTGGTGCAGGTCGCCCCGGTCGGCCTCGGCGAAGGGAGCGGCATCAACGCGAACCTGAAAGTCGTCGTTTCTTCCGAAATGCGCAAGGCCGAGTCCATCACGGTGACTTCTCCGCTCGATGAAATCTATGCCGGAGACAATCTCCAGATGAGCGCGTCCATAGCTCCGGAAAACTCCACCTACAGGACGGTGGTCTGGAGCGTGGATGACGAAAGTCTCGCCGACATAGACCCTTACACCGGTCTGCTTACAGGAAAGGAGGGCCCGTCATTCGTGAACACGGTGAATGTCACGGCCACCGCTCTCGACGGTTCGGAGGTGAGCGCGTCCAAGAGCGTGAACATCCGCAAGATTGTCGCTCCGGAGGATGTCACGATTAATCAGAGCTGTTCCGCGTCGAACGGCTACCTCTGCGCCATCAATGAACAGGGACTCGTCCTCTCCTACACCACGGTTCCGGCCGAGTGCACGACCTCCCAGCTTGTCTGGACGACATCTGACCCATCGATAGCCACGGTGAATGCCGGAGCGGTAAGTTTCAAGGGCTTCGGCAAGGTGACGGTCACCGCCACCGCCCCTGCGACCGGTAAGACCTCGTCAATCGAGCTGAACATCCCTTGCGGACTTTTCCGCGAGACTTTCCATAATCCAGATCACTACAGCATCCGCGACGCCGGGCAGAGCGGCAGCGGCACAAGCACCTCCACCCTCTGGCACGACGGCTTCATAGAAATCACCACCTATGCCCAGAACGCCACCAAACAGCGTGCGGACATCAAGTGCTATGACACGCCTGTCACCATCCACGCGGGCGACTATCCGGTTTTCGCCATAAAGATGGATGACGTGAAGGATCTCTATTCCGGAGTCACGGCGCGCAACATCAAGCCGGACATCGCCGGAACAAGCGAGAGCGGCACGCAGTACAAGCAGTTCAACAGCGAATCGAACAACAAATACGCCGAGGACTGGAAATGCTCCGACGGCAGCCACGTCTTCATCTACGACTTCTCCACTCAGGAATTCAAGACCGGAGGACTCGCTCCGACCAGCGAGAGCATATCCTGCACCACTTTTCAGGTCAAGCACGCTGACATCGGCACCGCCACGTCCCAGCTCACTTTCAAAGTCTATTGGGTGCAGACTTTCAAGAGTCTGGAGGATGTGAGGAAATATGTCGAGGAGGTTGACGGACTGACGATAGAATAGATTACATACACATAAAAGATTTTCCTATGGACAGAAAAATATCTTTCTTCATTTCCGCACTTTCGGTGCTTCTCGTTCTGAACTGCTCCTGCCGCAAGAACGAGTTCGGGACGGTGGATCTCACGCTTCCGGAAGAACCTGACGTCGATGCGGCCTACACATTCAGCCACCCTTGCGCGATGTACACCGAGGCGGATTTCACACGCGTGAAGGAGGAGCTCGCATCCGGTTCGCCGGCGGAAGTCACGCAGGCTTTCGCGCAGCTCAAGAACAGCCCCTATTCGCAGCTATCCCGCGAGCCTGAACCTCAGGAACTCATAGTCAGAGGTGACCCTGCGGGGACGGGAGTCTCATCCGAGAACTATGCCTATGCGATGCGGGATGCCGCCGCAGCCTACCAGACGGCTCTCATCTGGAAGCTTTCGGATGACGTGGACTATGCGGAGAAGTCCGTGCAGATTCTCAACGCCTGGGCGCGGAAATGTAAAAAAATCACCTCCAACGATGCCAACAATGTGCTGGCCGCCGGTGCGCAGGGCTACACTTTCGCCTGCGCCGCCGAGATTATGCTCGGATACGGCGGCTGGAAGGCCGGAGACGTGGCGGCGTTCAAACAGTGGATGCTCGACGTCTTCGCTCCGGTGAACAGGAGTTTCCTCGACCACAAGTCCACCAATGTCTGTGCTCTCCACTATTGGAGCAACTGGGATCTCGTGAATATGTGTTCCTATATGTCCATAGGCATACTCACGGAAGACAGCGATATGGTGAATTTCGTCGTGAACTACTTCTACAAGGGGGCGGGCAACGGCTGCATCACCCGGCTTGTCAACGGGGCACTGCACGACGACCCTCTCGGCTCCGGAGAGAAACTCGCGCAGAATCAGGAGAGCGGACGCGACCAGGGGCACGCGCAGATGTCCGCCATGGTGGCGGCTAACCTCGCGCAGATGGCATATTCCCTCTACAGCGTCAACAGTACGAATGCGGATGCCGCCAAACTCGATTTCTTTGCGGCCGATGACAACGTCCTGCTTAAACTCGGGGAATATGTCGCCCTGAGCAACCTGCGCAACGGAGACGACAACGAGAACAGGAACGGGCAGTGGCTGGTTGCGGCGGCGAATATGCCTTTCAACCCTCTGAGCTACTGCATCGACTGCTCCTGCAGGGACAAGAGCCACGGTGCGGAACATACTTCTCTTGCGGACGACAGCGGCAGAGGGTCGGTGCGTCCGGGCTGGGAAATCTATTATAACCATTATTCCAAGGTGAAGAATCTGTCTTCCGGCTACATCTATGTGAAGAAGATGGCGGACAAGATGCGTCCGGAGTGCGGAAGCGGAGACAGCCGCTACGGCGCGAACTCAGGCGCGTTCGACCAGCTCGGCTGGAGCACCCTTATGCTCTACCGCCCGTAGATTCCGGCCGGCCTCCTGAGCCGCCGACTCTCCACAGGTTGAATTTTCCTTTGACTATACGAAAATGTTTATATTATGAAAATCAGAGCTTATGAATCTCCGGAACTTGCGGAGATATTTCTCACCCCCGAACGGGGCTTCGCGGAAAGTATGAACGCCGCCGCAATCCATGAATGGGGCGAGGATGACAGTGATGAACTTTACTTTTGACGGCTATGAAAATCAGACTTACATTCTTTGCGGCGGCTCTGGCTCTTGCCGCCATAAGTTTCGCCGGATGCAGCAAATCTGCACCTGAAACCGGAGGGGTCGGGAATGCCGACATCCGGACCGAAACTGAAGATTCAGAAACCGGCTCTGACTTCACCGTCGCGGCTCTTGTCTGCGCTCCGGCGGAAGAGGGAAAGACCGGGAATCCGTCCACGAAGACGGTGAACAACGGACTTCAGACCGGATGGGCTGCGGAAGACGCACTCAATGTCTTTCACGCTCCAGCAGACGGGACAGCCTATGTGAAGGACGGAGAATTTCAGATTTCGGACATCGAATCCGGAAGTTTCACCGGAACTCTCGGCGGGGAGCTGACGGAAGGGACGGCGTACGACTGGTATGCCCTCTATCCTTATTCTTCGGCAATCACATCTCTGGGTGCCGCGCCCGTAACCCTCGCCGGCGCAGCCCAGACGCAGACCGGCAACGGCAGCAAGGCTCATCTCGCCGGAGAGAACCTGCCTCTTTTCGGCTGTGTCAAATCCGTGGTGGGCGCTCCGACATTCAGCCTCAGCCAGCTCGCTTCCGTAGTCAAGCTGCACCTCACCAACGGAACGGACGGGGCGATTACTGTGAACGATGTAGTCTTCACCGCTCCGGAAGCCGTTGCCGGAGTGTTCACGGCCGATTTGACAGGAGACGCTCCGACTTTCGCCCCGGACGAGTCCGCTTCCTCCGCAGTCACGCTGACAGTCGCTGACGGCGGGGAGATTGCCGCCGGAGAAAGCGCGGACTTCTTCATCGCCGTCAAGCCTTTCGCCGCATCGGCCGGTTCCAAACTCAAGATTGCGGTGAACGGTTATGAAAAAGAGGTCACGACAACGGCCGACATCGCTTTCAAAGCCGGGATAATCAAGAAGGTGAACTTTTCCTACAATCCGGAGATAGTCATAGGTCAGGAGTATTCCTCCGCTTCCGGCTATGAATGCGCCCTGAACGAGCAGTCCCTCTCCCTCTCCGTCACAGTGCCCGACGGCTTCGACGCTTCAGCCGTGG
>CAVDEO010000055.1:7586-16462 GCA_963607915.1 bacterium | reverse complement strand
ATCACAGTAGTTGCCGCAAGTCCAATAGTAGCAGTAGTCGCCCGTTTTCCAAGAGGAGCAGTAGTTGCCGCAAGTCCAAGTGTAACAGAAATTTCCACAAGACCAAGAGCGGCTCGAATACCCGCAAGACCAACCATAACAGTAGTTGCCACAAGTCCAATTCTGGCAGCCGTTGCCGCAAGTCCAAGAATCACAGTAGTTGCCGCAAGTCCAATAGTAGCAGTAGTCGCCCGTTTTCCAAGAGCGACAACTATTTCCGCAAGTCCAAGAGTAGCAGTTATTACCACAAGTCCAACCATAGCAATCATTGCCTGTTTTCCAAAAGGCGCAGGTATTACCACAAGTCCAAGAGTAACAATAATTACCACAAATCCAAGCATTACAATCGTTACCGCAAGTCCAAGAATCACAGTAGTGCCCCGTTTTCCAAGCATCACAACGATTTCCGCAAGTCCACGAGTGACATTCATTGCCGCAAGTCCACGAATAGCAGAGATTTCCGCAAGTCCAAGAGTAGCAGTTGTTGCCGCAAGTCCAAGAGTAGCAGCTGTCTCCGCAATTAAAATTATAACAATTAATTCCAGTCTTACAACCATACGCATTATAGGTTGTCAAGCACGACTTATAATTGTTCTCGCCAAAGTGGTTTCCGCAAACAGTGATTGCCTGCGTGCTGACATACGGCATCCACACTATTTCATTGAGATATTGTTTTGCAGAGCTGTATCTCGGTTTTATGGAGTTGTCGTAAGGATTTTCGCTTGTGCCCAAGACGGAAGCATCAACGAGTGTCAGCACATCATCGGTGATAGTGGCTTTGTTGAAAGTGTAGGCATAAATCGTGTTGCCCGTCTTTTTCGTCCATTTGCTATTGCCAGAGACGGCTCTATACCATACATCCCCAGCCGTGTGTGCGTCCCAAGCCGCTCTGATAGGGTCGTCACTTGCAACCTCGGCCACAAGAAACTGAATGTTCTTGAAGTCATAAGGCAGGTCGTTGTTCCACTCGTCAATCATACGGTAAATCACGCCTTTCCCGCTTGAGGTAGCCCAAGCAAACCGCGTAGTATCGTTGTCAAGACAATACTTCAACTGCCAAGCATTCAAGTCGCAATTCTTGAAGTAAGTGTCACCCGAATTCAAAACCGCACGGGCGTTCTCGTTCAGAGTGCCCTCGTCATCCGCAGTCACTATCACATCGAACGGGTGTCCCGCGCTTTGTGTACCCGACTGTGCAGTGGTAGTCACATAGTCCGTTATCCTGTACTGCGCGCCTGGCACAAGTCGCTTGCCGTCACGCAGAGCCTTAAGTTCAGAGTAGGTGACCTCGTGCAGAAGTGACAAAGGGGTAAAACCAATAGACCCAGTATATGCGCTAACCCATGCAAGAAGTGGATGCCCACCATCATTCGTACAAAAAGACCGGTAACCATCACTGGCCCCATCATAAACCATTAATCCCCACACCTCATTGTTATCCTCGTCACGAAGATAACCTATAAACCTCGCTCCATCTGGATACTCAGTACCTGTCAATGCCGTCCAATCCTTTCCAAATTGGTCAAGTTTGGCTTTTCGTTCTTCCTTTGTACCTGTTAGGTCGATTTGTTGAAGGAGTGAAGCGAGGCTGGGTTTATATACAACTGAGGTCGTATCCATTGACCACTCAGCGGGGCTAAACACAACTTTATGTGGGGATGCCCTTGATATTAATACTTGTAAATTTGCTACAATTAAGGCATTTTCAGTAATCTCACCTTCACTGGAAGAAGTGGTAACAAAATTATATGAAAAAAGGAGTGTTAGATGTTCTTCGATGGAAGTATCTATAACCTGTGGATTAACAACCGAACCATCACCCAATTGATACACAACATCCACATCAGCCCTTAATAGCTTCTGGAAGGTGTCCTCATCTACCTCCGTAGTACTATCTGTTAGAATGATTGGATTGCGACCTCCTACTGCGATTTTTGATGAAGTCACCGCCCCTGCACCAATCTTGTCAGTAGTCACTGATTCATCGGCAAGTTTCGCAGTAGTAACCGCATCTGCACCGATTTTGTCGTTGGTTACAGCACCCGTACCGATTTTTGATTCTGTTACCGCAGCATCCGCTATTTTGCCCGTAGTTACGGCATTTGCACCGATTTTGTCGTTGGTGACTGATTCATCGGCTATCTTGTCGGTTGTGACTGAATCGGACGCGAGTTTGGCAGCCTGCACCGCTGAATCCGCAATCTTCGCCGTTGTGACTGAATCATCCCCTATCTTGTCGGAAGTGATTGCTTCATCGGCTATGTCCCCCGTCTTTATCGGGAACTTGCCCTCAAGCGCACTGTCGACATACTTCTTTGTGGCAGGATTACTGTCATTAGCAGGCTCAAGTACGGTCAGTGCTCCGGTCATTGCACCGCCGGACTTTTTGAGGTACACCGCATCGGAGGAAATCAACTGGCAGGTATAATAGCGTTGAGACTGACCGAATGACACTCTCACATACTGCAACTCGTCTCCAAAGTCGAGGTCAGCCAAACTGTTATCAGAATATTTCGACAACCTGAACAGCTTCTTATTATTATAGGTTACTATGCAGTCGGGGAGTACGTTCCATGATGCCGCCATCAAGGCATTGTATGCGTCGGCGTTCAGCGTGGCTGCGCTCGTGCTGAACGGGACAACTATAGGGTTGTTCGCGCCTGCTGCCAACTTGTCCCGTGTGACTGCGTTGTTCCCTATATTGTCCGAAGAGACTGCACCTGCTGCTATCTTAACCGAAGTAATTGCAGCGTCAGCGATGTTTTCGGTAGTGATTGGCAGAAGATTGGCTTCAAACACCTTCCACGCATCTTCGGCGGGTTGCCTGAGCCACGCGAGGAAGTCATCTTCTCCGTCCGCACCGCTTTCCGGCTTTATCACGCGCAGCCACGACTCGTAGGCGGAGTCTCCGCGCCATCCCACCTTGAGATTGCCGGTGTCCACGTCCGCCTGAATCATCCCGCCGAATTCCGGAATGTCCGGGGTCACGTCGCTCCGGTTCTCCACGAGCCGGAATGCCATAATCTCGTCCGTAAGAGCCTGCGACTCCTTGGCCTTGTTCTCTACGATGATGAGCCTGTAGACCCCGGCCTCCTTCTGCGCCGAACCTTGGAACACGAAACTCAGCGTCGCGCCGTCTTCGTCCTCCGGCGACACGGTGGGCGTGACGGACATCGGCTTCCCCGACGGAGCGGCGAGAATGAGACTGATGTCCCTGTCTTTGAACGAGAGAGCCTCGTTGTTCGTCAGCACGCGCCAGCTGACACGGAATGTATTTCCCAACAGGATATTGACCATAACTATTGCTTATTTGCTCTGTGATGCGAGATTGTCGAAATATTTAGCCTTTTCCGTCTCTCCGAAGACAGACAGGACGAGCGATGTCAGATGATAGATGACGCGCTGCGCGAGGGCGGAGGACACATCGTAGGATATCGTGTTGGCACTGTATTCCAGCCGCTCGGCGATGCTCAACTTGAGAAGTCCTTCCGTGGCCGTGTTCTCGTCAGCGTCCTCCGGCAGTTCCTTCAGTGAATACAGCCGGAAGACGGGTTTAGTCACATTCCCCTGCATCTGAACCAGCCTCGGGCGGTCGTATGTCCCTCTGATATGCGGATTGAGCTGCTTCCTGCCCTCCGGAGACGCTTCCGCAATCACGTCCGTGACTATGTCGGAGAGCTGCGGGGACGAGAGCGCGACGAGCCGCAGGAAATGTTTGTCCTCCGGAATCGTGAACTCCAGTCCGTCGGGCGAAAGATTCTCCGTGAAAGTTATGTCGGCCGAGATGTCTTTCCCCTCCAGTTCCTCGGGCAGAGCCGTGAGGTTCACGTCGTTTATCGCCTCGGGAAGAGTCTTCGCGACGACAAGGTCGAACGATTCGTTGTCATTATTCTCGTCGGAATACATCACGGAATCGTTCAGCCCCTGCTCGTCGAGGTTCTTCCTTACGGCCTCCACGGCTTCCGCAACAGTCAGAGTCTTCATTGTTCGAACTCGTAATTCGGGAACTCAATGTTCTTCGCGACCATAAACTTCCTTATGCCGTCCACAGTCTTGAGGTTCGTGGCCTTCGCGCCGAGCGATTTCAGCGTCTCCACAACCCCCTCGAAGTCCGTCACGTCTGGAAAGGACTGCAACACGGGCGTATCCCGCTCCGCAGACGCATAAGCGGTCTCCTCCGATGCTTTCGGGCTTTCGCCGCCGTAGATTCTGTGAATCCGGATGAGATTGCCGAACAGCGGACTGTTCTCTATCATCATCTGGATGACCGGGTCTCCCGTGGAGTAGGTGGCGGGTCTGTAGTTCTTCCTGTCGAGGCATCCCTTGGTGAACTCAATCTGCAAGGTCGCCTTGCCCGCCCTGATGGTTATGTCCGCGCAGGTTCTCCCCGCAATTCCATATACCTTTACCATATCTTCTTCTGATTATTGAATTTGTTTGCAAAAGGGGGGAAGGATAACCCGTCCCCGAATTCTCCTTCCCCCTGACCGTCAATCGAGGGCGGGAATCAACCCCTCACGATGCCCTCGAACTCCTTCCAGTCTCCGAGTTCGGAATCCCACTCAACGACAGAGCCTTTCTCGAAGCCGTCGCTCGAAGCGGTGAGGTAGTACTTCTTGAGCTTCGCGGCCGCAGTGAGTTCGGCTCCGGTAGGGAGTGCCGCGACGGATACGAAGTCCGCCTGAATGCCGCCGAGCTTGCTCGCCTTCTGCGCGACGCTTGCCGGGCAGACGAGCACCGCGTTGTAGCCCTTGAGGGCGACGCAGTCGATGACGCACTTGTTGTACGCCTTCGCCTCCCTCGATTCTCCGGAGGTGCGCATATCCTGCGTGATGCTCTTCTCGTTCGTCTTGTAGTACCGCACGGCGTTCTTGAGGTCCACCACGACCATAAAGTCCTGATATCCGATGTCGTCGAGGGTCGGGTCGTAGACGAACTCAAGCTCTCCGAAGTTGTCCGTCCATTTCCTTACGCGGATGCCGTAGTCGTTCACGGACACCGTCCGGATGTCCTTGAAGTGCTGCGCCCCGTTCACGAGCTTCATAAGCCTCTGGATTGCCCGCTTGCCGCAGAATACGGTGGCCGAATCGGAAACGGCGTTCTCCGTGAACATAAGCGCGGTGATTGCGAAGAGGTCGTCGTCCTTCAGGTCGTCGCCGTGGGTGTAGAGCATAGGAATCTGACGGAGCACGCCTTTCTCCATATAGACGTACTCGCGGTTGCCTGTCTCCTTGACGTCAATCTGAATCTTGCTCTGCGTCCCAATCCAGTGGGTGCGCGCAATCTTCCTCTTGAAGTTGTACATCGCGTTCGCGAGCACGTCCTTGGTCGCGAATCCGGTCTTCTTGTCCTGCTCCTCGAACTCGTCGGTGATGATGCAGGTCATAACTTTCTTCTGGAGGTATGAGAGATACTTCTCCGGGAGGTATGTCTCCGAATCGACGCGAATCTGGGATTCAGAACCTGCGGTCGCGCAGACGAAGAAGGTGGTGCCGGATGCAATCGTGGAAGCCGATGCCGTTCCGGAAGTGTTGATAGGGTAGTTCAGCACGAGGAACTTGATTTTGCCCGTATCGACATTGTTGTCGAGCACGAAGAGTATGAGTTCTCCGTCAGAGACCTCGCCGCCGTCCTCGTCGCGTCCGAATCCCTCCGCTCCGCTCACAGCCACGGTGGAGTACTTCATAAGGCAGGCCGCGTTTTCAAAAAGGCTTGCCGGGAGGGTGAGGGTCTTGGACTTGTTGTCATACACCTTGGTGGATGCGGAGTCGATGGATATCGAAGTGTCCGCTCCTGCCGTCACGGTGATTTCCGCGCCGTTGTAGGTGGCTTCAAGGTTGGTCGATGCGCTGCGGTAATGCCCGTGCTCGTAGGAGTTGCTCTTCACGGAGCGGCACTGGTTGGCGATGAATGTCTCGAACGGGAAACGGAACTTGCGGAAGTTCACCACGTCCGCGTCATAGTCCTCCGCTTCAAAGCCGTTGTCCCGGACATCGGTGGCGGTGGCCGCCTTGCCCTGAAGCTGGGTCTTTCCGCCCAGTTCGTCAGGCTGCAACGCCTCGTCAGCCGGACGGCCTCCCGGGTTGTTCGTCGCATCGTACTCGTTAAGGTTGCTTGACGGGTTCGCGTCTCCGGAGAGTTCCACCGGGTCCACCGCCATCGCAAAAGCGCAGTCCGCACCGAAGACGGCTGCCAGCACCACAAGGCAGAGCGTGACCACACCCGACCAGCGGTTCTTGAGATAGTGAAGTAGTTTCATAACTCTAATCTGTTTTTGTTGTTGATGAATGATGATTGAATCTGTCTATTTGAGTCCCGCCCAGACGCTCTGCGGCTTGGCCGGCTGCGGCTCTTTAGCCCTTACGCCCTGCCCCGTCACCGCCGGAGGGAGCTTCCCCGCGTCCGCCTTGGACTTCCTGCTCGCGGAAATCCTCTCGTTCCGTCCGTCCACCACTCCAGCATCGTGCGCCTTGGCGACATCGTTCTTGTAGTTCATCGCGTTGTTCGCCATCTCGAAGTCCTCGGGTGTGTAAATCCCTGCGATGGCGTTTCCGCTGACGGAGATGAGCCTCGCCATAATATCGGCTTTCTGCTCCTGCGAAAGCCCCCTTTCGTCTCCCCACCCGTCAAGAGTTTCGAGCGAGTTGTTCCAGTTCCGCTCGTACTCGGCCTGGATTTCGGTCTCCTTCCTGCGCTTCTCCCTCCAGCTGTCGAGCTGCGACTTGAACTTCACCTTCGCCTCCTCCTTGCTGCCGGCATCGAAGAAGTCGTCACCGAACGTCTCGATGAGAGCCGACCTCGGGTCTCCCGTCCTCACCCACTCGGTGATGAACTCCGCAGACCTTGGGTCGGTGTTGAACAGGTTTACGAGTTCGCTGTTTTTCGTGTCGAACTCATCGAGAGTGTCGAGTATGGCCTGTTCGAGGTCGTCGGCCGGTTCTTGCGCGTCTTGCGCATCTTGCGCGTAGAAGTGCTTGTCAGGGTATCTCGCCCCCATCCTCTCGGTCAGGAGTTCCCTCGGGGTCTTGGTTTTCTTTTTCTCGTTGTTTTTCATATCGTTACGGTATTGTTGTCTTCCGGATTGCGCTTCAAAATTATATAGAGTCGTGAGCTTGTCATTCCTGTCTTTACCCACTCCGTTGCCCATTTGTTAAATTTGTTCCCGTCAGAACGAGTGGGTATGCTTGACGTCGAACTTAAGGACTTGCGCGCATACGACCTGTATGCGGTTTACAAGAAAGGATTGAGGGAGGGACGCTTCCGGAGCATAAGGGACGCGGCGGAATACGCGCGTCTCCAGCCGGCTCCGCGCTTCTACGTCTCCGCCAAAGTCGCGGGGTCGCTCATAAGCCAGATACAGTCGGGCGTTTCGCTCATCCGGGTGAACCCGCTCGCCCGGGAAAGGGCGTGGGAGATTTATGACCGCTACCGTCTGAAAGTGGGGGACGGCACGCCCAAGGGCGTTTCCCGGGAGGCTGTGCTTGAGGAACTGCTGGAACAGGAGGCCCCTCAGTTCTACATATCCGCCGAGACGGCGCGGAAAATCCTTCAGGAGGAGAACCGGAGAATCCGCAGCGGTCTCGGACAATGGGGGAGGTCATACAGGTGGGGATTATGAGAGTCATTGTCATAATGATGCTTGCGGCGGTCTATCTTGCCGCCGGATGTCCGGACGCTCTGCTGCCGGGCGGCTCTCCGTATGTCGTGCGCGCCCTTTTCTATCCGTTCTTCCACGCCAACATCTGGCATCTGCTCCTGAACTGCACCGCGCTCTGGGGCGTGCTCGCCCCGCAAAGGACGAAGCCTTCCGACGTGATATGCGCGTTAGTCATATCGTTCGCCGTCTATCCTCTCTCCCTCCGCCCGGTGGTCGGGGTCTCCAATTTCATCTACGCCGTTCTCGGTCTCCGCACTCCGCCACTCCGCGCGGAGTGGTGGAGACAGCCCGCCGTCGTTGTTTTTCTCATCGTGACCGTCGCGATGCTCGCCGTGCCCCAGTTCAGTGCGACCACGCACATCGCCGCATTCCTCTCCGGAGTCGCGATTCAGTGTCTGCGGCGGTGGGTGAAGTCGGTATCTGAAGACGCAAGGATATGATGACGGAGGAACAATACAGGGAAATGAGGGAAGAGAATGCGAGGCGGCGCGAACACCTCGCGGCCGATTACGACCCCGTCACCGGAAAGGGACTCGCCGAACTGCTCGGCGTGGAGCGAACCGTCCTCAAAATCCCCGATTTCGCCATACCGGAGCAGTATGTTCCGGAAGCCGTGGCGAAGAACCCTATGATAACGGAGATAGTGAAGGCGGGTTCAATTGGGGAATACATAGACACTCACCGCTGGAAAGGCGACAGGCCGGAGCGCATAGACATAGAAAGGCAGATAAGGAGAATCCGCCACAAGCACGACTTCTGCTTCTGGGCATATTTCTGCATCCGGATTGCGGCGAAGACGGGCGGAAGGATACGGTTCAAGCTCAACCTGCCGCAGCTGACGGTTCTGCGCCAGTGCGAGGCGATGCGCCTTGCCGGAGAGCCGATAGGCGTGATAATCCTCAAAGCCCGTCAGTGGGGAGGTTCGACATTCTGCATCTTCTATCAGACCTGGCTCGCGTTCAAGTGGGACGAGTTCCACTCCTTCGTGGTCGCCGCACACGTGCAGTCCGCATCGGAGACAATCCTCTCGATGTTGAAGGAAGCCGTCAAGGAATATCCCGCGTGGGACTTGGGACTGCCGCCGGATACGGAACTCGAACTCGCGCCCCGGGGGAGGACTGCCAACGCCTATGTCGTGAAGGACAGCGGCCGCAACCGCGTGCTGGAGACTGTCATATAT
>CAVDEO010000055.1:0-7576 GCA_963607915.1 bacterium | reverse complement strand
GTCATATATGTCGGCACGGCCGAGAAGCCGGAGACGCTGCGAAGCCAGAATGCGCACGGGGCGCACTACTCCGAGGTGGGTATTTGGCCGGACACTCCGGAGAAGCGTCCGGAAGACCTCGTCCGGAGCATATCGGGAGGAATCACGAAACGTCCGCTCGATATGCAGGTTATGGAATCCACCGCGAAGTCGTCCGACGACTACTTCCACGAGATATGGGTGAAGTCGATGAACGGAGAATCGTCGTACAGACCGGTCTTCATCCCTTGGTTCTTCATCCCGCACGACACGATAGGGATAAGGGACGAGAGGGAGTTCGCAGAATGGCTGTGGGAACACCGTTCTGACGAGACGAGAAACGGCAAGTGGCTCGATTCCGGGAAACACTACTGGTGGCTTTGGGAACTCGGGGCGACCTTGGAGGGAATCAACTGGTACAGGTACAAGCGTCTGGACTTCACCGATTATATGCAGATGGCCAACGAAGCCCCGTCCACTTGGGTGGAGGCGTTCCAGTCCGCCGGGCAGAAAGTGTTCGACTTCTACGAGGTCGAGCAGAAACGGCTGAAATGCCGCGCTCCCGCCGTGTGCGGCGACCTCTATTCCGATGCTATGGAAGGTGCCGCCGTGCTGAAGGGAATCACTTTCAAGCCCAGACGCGACGGCGTTCTCAAGGTCTGGGAGATGCCGGACGACTCGCCGATTGCGAACCGCTACCTCGTGGCGGTCGACATCGGGGGCCCGAATCAGACGTCGGACTGGTCTTCCGTCCGGGTGATAGACAGGTATATGATGATGGAGGAGTTTGGACTGAACGGACGGCCGAACATAGTCGCGGAAATGCACTATCACACGCAGCATGACCTGCTCGCTTATGACGCGATGCGGCTCGCGGCGTGGTACAACAATGCGCTTCTCGTCATAGAGTGCAACACCGTGGAGATGGAGAACCGCGAATCGGACACCGGCGGCGACGGCTCTGAATACATCCTCGACATAGTGGGGGACATATACCCCAATCTGTACAGGCGCAGGGGACGGGAGGAGGAGATAGGCGACGGAGTCCAGAGGCGATGGGGTTTCCGTACTGACAGGTTCACGAAACCGAAGATAATCAACTTTATGAAGACCTGTCTGCGCAAGGACAAATGGTATGAGCCTAGCGAGATATGCTGCGAGGAGATGTCGCAGTACATTCAGGTTCAGAACAAGTTCACCGCGCCGCCGAAGAAGCACGACGATGTCCTTATGGCCACCGCCATCCTCCTCTGGGTATGCTTCAACGAGATGGAGCAGCCCCGATGGATTAAGCCGTCCGCGCCCAAGGAGCAAAGGAGCATACGCGGAGCCAACGCCTCCGTGATAAATCTATAGAAACCGTAAAAATGACAGAGCAATGAAGAAGTTTTTCAGAAAAATCGCGGCTTTCTTCGTGACGGCCTACGCCAGAAGAATCTACGACAACGCCGTGAAGACGGCCGACACCCGCCACAGGAGGGAGAAAGTTATGATTTACGTGGCCTCGGAGACGTTCAGGCCGAAGCACCTCACCACATACGACCGCTGGCAGTTCAAGGCGGAGAAGCGCGCCTTCGGACATCTCGCGAGGGTGCTCACCTTACAGACGCTGAAGAACGGCTGCTGGTATCACACGCCCGACACCGCCGGGAATCAGAGGATGTCCGACAGGGAGCGGGAGAGACGGCGGCTCGCCTTTATACGGGAGCGGCTGCTGATGGCGGGGCTGCTTGACCGGAAGCGGGGATGATTCCGGCCTCCTGCGCCTGCGCCGTCTCCGCCTGCCTTGCCTGACGCATCTGGAGTATCTTGTCGGCGTACGGCACGTCCGCGATTTCCAGATATTCCTCGAAAGTGACGAGGCCTGCAAGGAGGAACTGTTTCGCGTCATCGTTGATTATGGACCTGTAGACGGGGGTGGAGGTGCTCGCCTTTATCGCGAGGTCGAACTCTATGTCCGCAATCCCGTTGAGATTGAGGTTGGCGTTGTCGAGGACTCCGCCGATGTCTCCGGCTATGCTCTCGAACCGCTCCGAATCGTAGAAAGTGAGGATGTTCTTCATCTTCTTCGTGGAGACGTTCTCAAGGAAGTCGCGGAACTGCTCGAGCAGGGAGGCGATAGGGATGCTCGCGTTGTTGGTCATCTGCGCATACAGCGTCCCAGATGTGCCCGCCGCCGGAGTCCTGCCCTGCAACGCCCCTGATACGGCCGTGGAGTTGTCCATCAGCTTCGAGTAGGTGTTGAGCAGTTCGCTGACGTTGAACGTCTGCGCCACTCCGGTGAACACTTTCGGCATAAGGTTCTCGTAGCCCGGCTTGACGTCGATGTAGACGATGTCGTCAATCGCCGTCCAGCTGCGTGCGAAATCCTCATACGACATATCGTCCGGGACGAGGGAGCGGGGCACGACCGTCACGCCCTTCGCCTGACTTCTTATGAGCCAGTCGTTGAGGATGATTGCGCGGTTCATCGCCGTGTTGTGGTCTATCGCGTCGTTCATATATCCGGATATGTTGCCGTCAATGAACGGAATCGCCATCACCGTGAACGGATGAGACCTGCCCGCATACGGGCTTTCGCCCTCCCAGAGTATCGTCCCGTCCGTGGCGAGGAAGCGGCAATACCAGAAAGTGTCGATGAAGAAGCCGTTGCGCTCGTCCTCCGCGCCGTAGCCGTCACCGAGGATGTACGGAGTCTCCTCCCTGCTCCAGCCCATCTGCTTCGCGAGCCTCTCCCTCCGGCGGTTCTCCTCCTTGACCCTGCGCCTGTATTCGTAATCGTCGGCATCTATTATCTCCTCCGTCCCGTCGTTGGTGTCGTGAAGCCTTATCCTCGGTCTGGTCTCCTTCGTCCACACCTCGAAAACCCGGCATTTGGTGTTGTCGTACGGCTCGTCGAAGACGATGTTGTCGTTCTCGTTCCGTTCGTGGAGCTGCATATATGACTCCTCGCGGAAGACCGCCGACTGGGAGGAATAGATTTCCTTGAGCACGGAATAGTCGTCCTCGCTCTTGGCGAACCTCGCCGCGAGTTCCTCGAAGGTGATGTCGAAGAACTGCCCTATTATCGTCATATCCCAGAACCTCGGGTCGGTCATCTGCGAATCGAGGAACACCATATTCGGGTTCACGTACCTCGTCCACGAATCAAGCCTCCGCTCGGGTCCGCTGTAGTCGTCATAGGATTCGTACGCCACCGCGAGACCGCGCAGACAGATGTCCTTCAGGAAGAGGATGTACAGCTCGTTCATCTTGTTCTTGTTGCAGTTCGCCTGCAACGCGGTGGTCATCACCTCGCCGTACTGCTGCTCCGCCCTGTCCCTCGCGTTGCAGACCGGCTCGTTCTTCTCGTTCACCATCACCCCGACGATGGAGTCCACCTTGCTCTTTATCTGGTTCGTCTGGAGGACGACATTGCCGGTGTCCTGAAGATACTGCCTCTGCGTCATCACCTTGCCGTTCACGTTGATGAGGTCGCCCCACTGGTCGCCGTAGGCGTAGCGGTTCGCCCTCGCCCCCTTCTGACGGAACTCGCGCAGGTTCTCCCAGAGGCTGTTGCACCGTTCAAGCAGCTGCACGTCCCTGCCGCGTTTCACCTTGGCCTGCCTCGCCTTTACGGAATCCATTTCCGGAAGCGTCACCTTCCTCCTTATCAGTCTGTCGTTCGCGTTCATATCTCGAATTGCCTTTTCCGCAAAATTGCGCCGTACTTTTCTATCCTCCGTCCTGTCTTTACCCCCGCCGATGCCCTACCGCAGCCTGTTCGTGAACCGCGTCTCATATTCTATGTCTATGTATGAAATGCGCTCGTACGCCTCAAGGTCGCAGAACAGCACCATACGGAACAGCTTGTACGAACCGCCGCGCAGAGACGGAAGTACGCCCCAGTGGTGTCCGTCCATCGACGCGAGAAGCACGTACTTCACGTCCTCCCTGTTGAATCCGCCTCGGATGCGTATGTGCTTTATCGCCTTGCGCACGTCGGCCTCGTCGAGGTCGAACGGACGGGTCACGACGATGCCCTTGAGCGGAGTCACCGCGTCGGTGTTGAACGACGTCGAGAAGTCGAGAACCCGCGACTTGCCTCCCGACGCTCTCCCCACCCAGCAGTCCGGATAGGAGTTGAGGACGGAATAGGAGTCGGATTCCGGCACGGCGCTGTCCGCCACCGACATCTTGTGCCACGTGTCGGTGTCTATCTTGTAGACATACTGGTACACCTCGTCGTTGTTGAAGAATATGAGCCTCTGCCCGGTGTAGTCGTATGCGCATCGCGCAGACCTCATAAAGTCCATAAACGGGGTGTCGTCCGTGACGGAGGCGAGCAGCGGGGCGAACTTCTCCTGCCGACTCACCATTCCGCCGACCCTGTCGTCGACGCGGTAGTGCGTTCCGGTCATAAACGGGGATATGTTCTTTATGTCCGAGCCTGAAAGCAGCATCACGCCCTTGTCGGTGGTGAACACGATGGCCTGCTCTATCTGGGTTATGCACTCCGCCGAGAGAGCCACATCCCGGGAGAGCGGCTTCTTCGAGACGAACGAGCCGTCAGACCCCGTCTCCATAGACCAGATGCCGTCTTTCGTGAAGACATAGAGAGGGTATTGTCCGAACTGACCCTGTGACAGAGCCTTCGTCGTGGTGGCGATTCCCATAATCTCGCTGTCGAATGTGAACGTCTCTCCTGCCGTGAAGATGAAAGGGTTGTTCATCTCAGAGACATACAGTTTCCGGTTGTCGTTCCCGATGGCTGTATCCTCTGGAGCTTCATCGAATGCCGTTCCCGATGTGGACATAATCGAGGACAGGTTATTCTGGAGTTCATCATCGATAAGGACATACGAGTAGCCGGACAGTAACGGATGTTCCTTCATATCGAAATATTTCCTGATATAAAGTGTCGAATAATCATCGCGGCCAATCTTTGCCGTCCGCCTCATTGTCACATATACGCGCCGGCAATTTGCGTCAGGGAAGAACAGGATTCCGAAAACGGTGCCTTTGGGACTCCACCATTTGCTTCCCGACCACTGGGCTGTCGTTATCTTATGCTCGCCGGTGACGGGTTCCACTATCTCAAACGTGAAGGAATATGCGGTTGACCGGGTGCTGCCGATGGTGTCTTCTATCAATGTCAATGAATGCGGGAAGTTTCTTAGGGACTGAATTCCCGGGCTTCCGACACCCAGAAGCTTGTTGTTGTAGACGGATATGGAACTAAAACTGTTTATGCTCGGGCTGTATTCTTGCTCATAGTTGACGGTTGGGAGCGTCTCCAGAATGTCGTTGAGCGGGAACTCCACCGAGTCGCCCTCAAGCAGTACAGACATATCGTCCTCAAGGTTCAACGGGTTGTCATTGCTGTCCGCTCCGAATCGCCATTCTTTTATTAGCCGGAAATCCGACAGGTTCTTAATACCGTCGGCGATGCCGTCTTCCGTCTCTTCTCCATAGGCGAACGATATTTCAGGTAATGGCACATAATTTATGTCTGCGCCTATGAGATTGCCGGATTCCGAAATGTATATCGGATATGTCTCCGTTTCACTGTCTACAAACTCCACTGTCGGATTTTGGTATTTGCCGAATGTGGACGATGCATACAGTCTGATGCCTGTGACGATGTTCTTGATTGCAGACAGTTTGGAATATTGCTCATTGTTGATTTTCAGACTTATGTCCTGCTTCCTGATAGTGGTTTTCAACCACATATTTGTGCCAATAACGACTGCGTCCCCGCTGGTGCCGGTATACACCGTTTTCTTGCCAAGCACATAACTGCCATCGAAAGAGCATTCCGGCTCGAAATGTTTGACGACAATGGGGTCTCCGTATATCTCGCTGCCGTCAAACAGGAGGCACGAATACCTTATGGCTCTGTATTTCTTCACATAGGGGACAATGTCATTGTAAAACTTTTCCCGGAATGTTTCTTCCAGAAAAGATTTAAAATCCGGACCTATATGGTATCGGGACGCATAGGCATCTAAATCTCCTGAGTTGCCACTGTAATTGCCAGATGTGTATGTGTAACTCTTGTAGTGCTGCGTTGACTCGGCAAGAGTCTTTCCGCCAGTTGTAATCTCTATTTCCGGGACGCTGATTTGTCCCGAAAGAGCCTGCTGGTAGACACCGTCAGTGAAAAGAAAATAATACAGTACGCCGCCACGGATAAACATCAGGATATTCCCCAGAGCCTTTATGTCCCCGACCGATTCCACATCGGTCAGCAGCGTCTGCACCGTTCCGTCCTCCAGATACGCCACGACGGAAGTGCCGTCCAGCGCGATGACATTCCGGTACTTCCCTCCGCAGCTGTGGACGTACAGCACCCTGCCGGAGAAATCGTCCGGGAGCCCGAGTTCCGAAGATATGTCCTTCGGCGCGGGCATCGGCGCAAGCTCCGTCTGGTCGGTGATTACATTGAGTGATTCGGAACAGCCGCCGTCCGACGTCATCCTGTCGGACGGAGACCTTGAAATCCCGCGTAGTTGAATCTGCTTTATCATAATGAGTGTCTTTTATTTGTTTGCTTCCGCTATGTCCTGTATCATCTCCTTCCGGTACTCGTCCTGCTCCTTCATCAGCTGCCTGCGCTCCCCTCGGGTGGCGGCATCCCTTATCATCCTGTCATAGGTCTTCATCACTCCCTTGTATCCGTTGTAGATGGAGTAGATGTTCAGCAGCTCGTCGTCATCGTAGAGCTTGAAGAGCGCGTCCGCGTCTCCGGCCTTCATCTCCGCCTTGCGTATCTTCCTGAAATGCTCCGCCTCCGCCTTGTAGTAGTTGAACACGTTAGTCGTGTGGGAGTTGCGGTATCTCTCGTCGTTCACGACGAACAGACGGTTGAGGAACGGAGTGCTGCGCACCGCGAAGTTGTCTTTCACGGCCTCTCCGAAGGAGGTGTCCCCGGTCGCCGCGTCCGCCGCGGAACTGATTGCGAGTTCGCCGGTGGATTTCCATATCTGGTTGAGGAACGTCCCCAGACCTCCGGTGTACCCCTCGACGAGGTGCTCGAGAACCTCCGGGCGCAGGTTAATCAGACCCGCCGTGTACGCGTCGCCGCCCGTGAGGCTGTTCATCCCCATCGAGACGAGCGTATAGAGCTTGCCCGTGCCGGAGTACGCCTCCTTGTAGTGCGGTGTCCTTTTGCTCTCCTCGTCGTCAATCCACACGGGCTTGTTGTAAACCTTCGCCCCCTTGTAGTCCTCGTTCTGCACGGTTTCGAGAATCGGGACAAGCCCCTGCGGCACGAGACCTCTCGCGCCGTTCATAGGGTTGAACGGGAGGATGTCGCCGACCGCCTCGAGCATATCCGCCGCTCCGCGCGTCTTCTTCTGCGGATTGCGCCCGAGAATCATATCGTTCACGAGAATGTCTCCGAATGCGTAGAACACCCTCGATTCCTGCGGCAACGCCCATTTGAGGTAACAGCCCTTTCCGCCAATCAGGAAGTTGTTCCTCCTTTCATAGTCCGGCATATCGAGATAGTCGTCATCGTCGTCCATCATCGCGTGGAGCAGCGCGTTGATTACCCCGAGTGCGAAGTATCCGGTCA
>CAVDEO010000054.1:0-16606 GCA_963607915.1 bacterium | reverse complement strand
TTGAAAGTTCATCTCAAGATTGCCATCCGCGCAGAAGTGTTGCGCATAAATGGCAAAAATCGGCAAAAAGTGTTGCGCGTGCGCAACACTTTTTATATTTTTGGGGTTTATAATCGGTTAGTGATATGAACTCTCTTTTCGCGACACACGACAGAATCATCAACTCGACGCCGACGGACATAGTCCGGGACACGATGAACCGCATCAATTGGAAATCACGGCTGCTATGCATCCAAGGGGCGAAAGGCGTGGGGAAATCCACGCTCATCAGACAATATGTCAAACGGAATTACGCCCCCGGAGACCACAGCGTGCTGTATTGCTCCGCAGACTCGGTCTATTTCTCCCGGCATTCCCTGCTTGAACTTGCTGAAGACTTCCACCAGAACGGAGGCGAGTGCCTGATTGTCGACGAGATTCATAAATACGGGAATTGGAGCCGAGAAATCAAGGAGATATACGATTCCTATCCTCAGATGAAGATGATTATCAGCGGTTCGTCGCTCCTCAAACTTCTGGAAGGAAACATCGACCTGTCAAGAAGATGCGTCAGATACACAATGCAGGGGCTGTCATTCCGCGAAGCCTTGAGATTTTACCACGGAATCGACATCCCGAAGTACCCGCTTGAAGAAATCCTGACGAAAAGCGCGGAGATCTGCTCTCGAATCAATTCACAATGCCGTCCGGTCCGGCACTTCAAGGAGTATCTGCAATACGGGTATTATCCGTTTTACCTTGAAGGAGAGGCCGATTATTTCATAAAGATCGAGCAGGTTCTGAATTTCATCATCGACACCGAACTGCCGCAGATATGTCATGTGGATGTTGCCAACCTGCGCAAGATAAAGGCCTTGCTGTCAATAATAAGTACATCTGTCCCGTTTGAAGTTGACGCGAGGAAACTTTCGGACGCAATCGGCGCTTCTCGCGACACCGTGATAGGTTATCTCGGAAATCTTTCCGACGCGGATGTCCTGAACCTCCTGTACTCCGAAAAGAAAAACATCAGGAAGCTGACCAAACCTGACAAGGTGTATATGGAAAATCCCAACATTCTGTATGCTCTGGCCCCGGATGCCGTGAACATCGGAACCGCCCGCGAAACTTTCGCCGTGTGTCAATTGTCCGAAAACCATAACATCGAATACGGGAAAGAAAACGGAGACTTCAAGATTGACGGGAAATACACTTTCGAGATAGGCGGACGCGGCAAGGGATTCTCCCAAATCGCGGGAATCAAAGACTCATATGTTTTCGCCGACGACATCGAGTACCCGGACGGCGCGAAACTTCCCCTCTGGCTGCTCGGGCTGCTGTATTGAGCGTCTCCGGGAGCGCCGGGCCTCCTGCCGAAAGAGAACTTCGCCGAACGGAGACAGAATCAGCTCCATCCGGCGAAGTTTCATCATTTCTTCAATTACTTATTTTGTTCTGAAATCTAAAGTTCCGCGCACGTCATCAGAGGCCGCAGCGAAATAGACGGTGAAATCGTGGGCAGGGTCGAGCACCCACTCGTGCTTCTCCTCATTGAAATAGGCGAGACTTGAGGCCGGGATGTCGAAGCTTACGGTCTTGCTTTCGCCCGGGGCGAGACTCACCTTGTCAAACGCCTTGAGTTCCTTCACGGGGCGGTCAATGACAGGATTGTGCTCGCCGACATAAATCTGGACGACTTCCTTGCCTTCGCGCTGTCCGACATTCTTGACCTTCACGGAAACCTTGAGCGTACCGTCCGCCGTGACGGTCGGACTCGCCTTGAAGTCGCTGTACTCAAACTCGGTGTAGCTCAGACCGTGACCGAAAGCGAAGAGAGGCTTTATGTCCCGGCTCTCGAACCAGCGGTAGCCGACATAGATTCCCTCCTTATATTCGACATCGGGGTCACAGGTGTAGGCGCCGAGAGAGTGGGCCGGAGAATCTTCGATTGACACCGGGAAGGTGAACGGCAGCCTGCCGCTCGGATTGACCTTGCCGAAAACCACATCGGCGATGGAATTTCCTGCCTGCGAGCCGCAGAACCAGCACTGGAGAATGGCCGGCACTTCATTCACCCACGGCATCGCGACTGCGTTTCCGTCAACAAGGCACACCACAAGACGCGGGTTCACGGCCACGAGTGCCTCTATCACCTTGTCCTGAGCATAAGGAAGACCGTAGGAGCGTCTGTCAGCCCCCTCGCAGTCCTGATGTTTGTCTTTGTTCAGACCGCCGAAGAAGAGAACTGCGTCGGCATCTGCTGCAGCCTTCACAGCATCCGCAATCAGCTGCTCCTCAGAACGGGAGTCAGAAAGATCCTGTCCGGTGGTCACGCCGTTGTATTCGTTGGAAGCGCTTCCGACATATCCCCTCTCATAGACGACTTCCGCCTTGTCGCCGACGGCCTCACGGATTCCCTCAAGCGGGGACACCTCGTGCTGGACCTTGAGCGAGGACGAACCCCCTCCGACAGTCATCATCTTCACTGCATTCTCTCCTACCACCAGAATCTTCTTTACGGAAGAAAGCTCGACCGGAAGAACCTTGACTCCGCCGGCAGGAGCGTCATTCTTCAGAAGCACTATGCCTTCAGCCCCGATATGGCGGGCTGCGGCGAGATGTTCCGGAGAATTGAGCGAGCCGAAAGGCTTGTGCGTGTTCATCGCGGTGCGGAAGATGAGCTTGAGCACGCGCCCGGCCTTGTCATCGAGGGTCTTGAGGGAGGCTCTCCCGTCGCGCAGACGCTCAAGATAATTGTCGGCGAGGTGGTATTTGTCGTACTCGGTCTTACCCTTGGTGTAAAGTCCGTCGGTGCCCGTGCCGTATTCGAGGTCAAGCCCGTTTTCGGCCGCCTCATCGGAATCGTGAACGCCGCCCCAGTCGGAGATGACCGCGCCGTCAAACTTCCACTCCCCTTTCAGCACGCCGTCAAGCAGGTGTCTGTTGTGGCAGAGGTGCTGCCCCTTGTAGAGGTTGTAGGCGGCCATAACCGACCACGCACCGCCTTTCTCCACACCGGCCTTGAACGCGGGCAGATAAATCTCATAGAGAGCCCTGTCGGAAACCTTCACGTCGGCCGTGTGGCGGTTGCATTCCTGGTTGTTCAGGCAGAAATGCTTCAGGCAGACGGCCACGCCGTTCTTCTGCACCTCTTTTATATAAGGGACGCACATCTCCCCGGAGAGGAACGGGTCCTCGCCCATATATTCGAAATTGCGCCCGTTGTATGGAGTCCTGTAGATGTTCACACCCGGGCCGAGCAGCACGTCCTTTTCGCGGTAGCGCGCCTCTTCTCCTATGCTTTTCCCATAGAGAGCCGCAGCCTCCCTGTCCCAGGTCGCCGCAAGGCAGGTGAGCGCAGGATAGGCGGTGCAGGAGTCGTTGGTCCAGCCGGCCTGTCTCCATTCGTCCCATTTGACCTCCGGGCGTATGCCGTGAGGGCCGTCGGTGCACCAGAGTTCAGGAATGCCGAGACGCGGCACCCCGCGCGACGAGAATTTGCTCTGGGCGTGGAGTATCGCCACCTTTTCCTCCAGAGTCATGCGGGACAGCGCATCGGCGACCCTTTCGTCAAGGTCGCGGCTTTCGTCCATATAGACCGGCACGTCCCGCCTTGCGGAACACGAAGACAGCGCAAGCAGCACGATGGCGGCAAGCGGAAGTAATTTTTTCGTCATAATTTATGGTATTTACAATTGAGTAATCCTTAAAACGCGCCAACAAGGCAATGCGGCGGGAATGCACCCGGGGACAGTTCGGCACAAACCCGGTGCAAACGCGGCACAAATATAAGAAATTTACAAATCAGAACCACATTTCAAGCTGCACGGCGCCTTCCGCCCTCTCTGCCTGTTCCGGGGTGAGGTTGCAGAAGAAATCAAGACCGGTCACAGCCTCCACACTGTCTATCGTGACGGAATATTCCGGAAGTTTCTTTTTCCCGGCCTTGTTCGCGCAGATGAATCCGATTCCATAATATTCCCCCTCGTGGAGAATCAGCAGCACCTTGTAGAAGGCATCAGGTACGGCGACACGGTGCGGGCCGATATGGCCGTAGGCATAGTCGGTATAAATCGGGCCGGTGGCAATCCAGACCTTGCCGTAGTACTTGGCGAGCGAGCGGCAGGTCTCCTCCAGCGATTTCCACACGCCGTTGTTGAGGTTGTGGTTCTGCGGGCAGGCGTTGGTGTAGTAGAAACACTCCTTCATCGCGGTCCCGCTCCATTTCATGTCGGCCGAAGGGGCCATATGCCCCCGGTCCCAGCCGGAATTGCGGTAGTCGTCGTTGTCGCCCTGTGTGAAGTCCAGAGAATAGTCCACGGTGAATTTGGATGCTCTCGGCTGCTCCCCCTCGGTCTCGGCGGCAGTCAGTTCCCACGCGACCCAGTCGGGAGTCTTCCGCGAAAGGTTGTAGAGCAGAGTGAAGGCCTCGTACTGCACGAGGCGCAGCGTGTCGCCCACCTCAACGGCCGGAAGTTCCATCTTCACGCCCGTCACGCCCCGCCTTCCCCCGCAGCTGTGCGCTGTGGAGAAAGTGAGGACGATTGACGCCAGCGCAATCAATTTGCTCAAAGACAACCTGAAAAAAACTTCCATATTCCCGCCATTTTATGTTATTGCCCGGTCACAGGATGCGAAGATAGTGAAAATTTATCTGGATCCGCCCTTCAGTTTTATGTTGCCGATGACAGGGACTATATGAATCAGGAATCTCTGGTTCAGAGACTCGTCTCCGTTTACGCGCGGGATTCCACCCTCGCCGCTTCCGCTCACGACCAATTCGCATTTTGACATTGTTGTGAAGTCGATTCCGTGCTCCTGCCAGAATCTGCGCAGGTTCAGTGCTCTCTGATAACTCAGGACATCGTTGTTGAAATAATCGTTCCCCCGGCCATAACCGTCTTTCGAAGCCTGACCCTCTATGACCACAAGATACTTGATGTCCTGATTGGCGTGAGTTTTCTGCAATCCGGCGATGGTGTGCTCTATCTCGTGACCGGCTCTGATGATTTCGCATCTCAGACTGTCGGCGAGGGACGGATTGTCAAGATCCGCCTGCAATTGGTCGGCGATTCTGAAGCATCCGGTCTGGAATGTCACCTGAATCTTGAAAATATGCTTGACATATTCCTTGTTAAACTCGAAATAGTTGGGGTCAATCTTGGCCACGGCATCGTAAATCGCCTCAATCTCCCTGTACTTCCCGGCGAATTTCTGAAGTTCCGCCTCCACATTCCTGAACCGGCTGAAAGAAACGACGAACAGAATGACCATTATCGCAAAGAGCGTGGTCATTATGTCCACATAACTCGGCCAGAACGATTCCTTGTTTCCCCGTCTGCCCATAGACTACTTTTTGAACAAAGAAAGGAATCCCCTGCGCCTCGGCCGTTCAGGCTCTTTTCTGCGTTCGGAAGAGACTGCCCGTCTTCCGATAGAGTCAAGTTTCTCATTCCCGCTGGCAAGCGAGGCAGAAATGTTGTTGAGGAGAGTCTTGTCTTTGACAGTGTCCCTGATTTCTTCAATACCTCTTTCGATGGCCTGCAGCTTCTCCAGATTCTCCAACCTGCGGTTGGCATCGACGAAATCCAATGAATTGCCGAGTGCGGTTCTGAATTCGTCAAGTTTCTGCTCCACGCCGCTGCGGCAGGAGGCGGCAATCTCGGCAAAACGGCTCTTGAAGTCCGACAGAGTGATTTCCATATCGGAGGCATTGCTGTCGACAGACTGTCTGAAAGAAGCGGCAAGTTTCTGTACGGCTTCGTTTTGCAGACGATAAAATTCCTGAAGTTCCGGAATCTGCACTTCTTGATAGGCCGTCACTGCATCTGTCTTCGCCTTAAGCGCGGTAATCTGCGCCTGAATTAGATTCAACTGCTCGTTACGGAACAGCTGCGTCCGGTTCATATTCTCTCCCAATTCATTCAGGCTCTTCTCAAACGTGGTCACCCGGTCAAGCAGGGATGTGATTTTATCCAGAAGTTCAGACGGCAGTTTCAGCGACCTGTTATAGCTTTCCTGACGCTCCGCGAGAGTGGAGGATGAAACGCGTATCCGTTCACTCACGTCTTCCAGCATCGATGTCGCGGATGTCAGCCCCTCAAAACGTGAGGCCGCCTCAACGAATTTGTCGAGGGTGTCGACCACTTCCCGTTGCCGGAGCGTGGAGAGAAGCTGCTCCTGTTTCCCGATGTTCTCGTTGATAAGGGACATATTGCTCCCCATAGCCTCCACAGCCCGCGTAAGGATGGAGACATTATCGGCAAAAGATCCCCTGAACATATCCGTGCATGAGTTGAAGGCCTCTTTGAACTCATCGATTACCGCCCGGAAAGAAGGTTCAAATTTCCGGATTGTGTTCTGGAGACGGTTAAGGGAAGACGTGACATTGGTGCCGAGTCCGGGAAGCACCTCGTCCTGGATGAATGTGAGAAAACGCTCTTTGTCCGCATCGGCAACCTTCGTGCAGAATCTGTCCACCCACACATTCGACAGAAGATATATGAGCAGACCTATCAGGGAGGTCACCATTGAAACGATGATGCCGCCCACGAGTTCCCGCACCATAGCATCCGTAATTCCGTCCGCTGCGTCGACAAGCCCGTAGTTGAAACACTTCAGCCCTATGTAAACGCCGAGAAATGTCCCGAACAGTCCGATGTATGTCGGGACGGAAAGCTTGGATGAGGCGAAATCATATTTCCCGTCAAGAATCCGTTCCGTCTTGTCCTTTATCACGGAGTATTCCGCCGCTCCGTTGTGCGAAACGATATAATGGTTCAACTCACCGACGAACTTTCCTGTTTCATCAGTTCCCCCGTCAAGCGAAATCAGCGTAAGACCGCTGTCATCAGTGACCGTACTCCATTTTGCGTTTCGCAGGAATGCACGATATTTACGGAACTCGCTGACAGTAAACCACAGAGCCCAAATCTGAAAGACGGCGCACAAACCGACCAGAAGCCAAGGTTGGCTTCCGAGAATCTCAAAAAATTTCATGCCCGTCAGTTTTTGGTGTCTTTAAGCAGCTTCGTGAGTTCGAAGATTCCCTGGACCACAGGATAGAAGAAGAGCGTATCCTTGAACTGCTCGCTGCCCTTGTACTGTTCCTCGACATTCTTCTGGAAATTCGTCTCCAGAGAGGCGTCAAGACCGCTGTTGATTGTCTTAGAGATCTCGTCAAGTTCGACAGGCGAACCGGCAACTTCCTTGCGGATAAGATAACCGAGGACATCTCTCAGAATCCCGTTCATCTTCGCCACCTCGCCCACAATCTTTTCTTTCATTCCGTCGCGATATTTCTTCTTCAACTCATCGACATCCTTATACTCGCCACGACATCCGTCTCCGGCATAGAAAACCGTTTTCGGATCTTCGTAATCCTTCTTATACCAGAGCCCGCCATAGCAGGTGATTTCCTTGCGCTCCTGCGGAAGAATTATCTCCACCTCCGCGCCCTTGACACCATAAACTCCGTCTATGACTGTCCCGGCAATCCTTGCAAGCACGGATTTGTCCGCCGTGATGTAGCCGTCTATATACCTGCTCCCGTTACCGCTGAAAATCAATGTTTTCGGATAGTCGAGACCGTTGACCCTGAAGAGAGACATCGTGTAGTAGAGACTCGCCACAAGGTGATATGCAAAGACAGGAAGAAAATCCCGGTGGAACTTGGACGGTATGTCAAGGCCTTTACCGTTGGATATCCAGAAATTGATTATGTCCCGGCTCGACGCTCCGGATTCCGGAGCAATCATCGATTCATAGATTTCTTTCTGTGCCTGAGGGAACTCGAACTTGTCCCTGTAGCGCAGGAAGATTCCGTTTTCCCTCGAATTCTTCATTCTGTTATAGCCCTCGCCCCAAAGAACGTCACAGCCGAAACGCACCGAGTTGGCGATTTTCGGGCGGCCGTTGCTGTAATAGACGACATCTTCCGTACCTCCTCCGATGTCTATGACAGCCACGGAGCTGCGGTTCTTGAAGTCTCCCCTGTTGTCAAAATAGTAGAAAGGAGCGACAGATTCGGTGTAACACTTAATCTGATCCTCCGATGCTGTCAGACACAGTATCTTCTTCGATTCCTCTTTCCAGATTTCCTCAAAGTTGCGCTTAAGCTCATCCTTAAAGCTGAGAGGGCGGAACCAGATGATTTCGGTGTCCTGAATTGAACCGTTTTCCTGAAGAATGTCCGCCTTGATCAGAAGGAGTATCTCCTGAATGAAAACGCGCAGGGACTGCTTGTCGCTCGCCCACTTCACGTTGGAATCTATCATCTGGTTTTCGGGACATTTCATCCGTTCGTAGAAGAATGCTATGTCGCTGTTGTCAAAAAGTTTCTTTTCCCTGACATCCTTCTTGGTGCAGAGTACCGTGCGGATAGGGAATCTGTATCGCACCCCGTCAATGAACGGCGGGATAAATTCCGCCTTTATCTGCCGGGAGAACTCCTCCGGATAGGCATATTCGATGTTGTCAAGAAGCGATCTCGCAGGAACAGCCCCCGGAGTATGCAGGTATGCGACAACGGGCTTGTCCATTTTCAGCTGCTGAGGCTGGTTGGAAGTGCCTTTCTCCCTCCGGGAGATGTAGGTGTTCGATGTCCCGAGATCAATGGCATAGGTAAAGGCCTTGTCGGTTTTCCTGCTCTCTTCCCATTTGGGGAAAATGAAGAATGAAACGTCTTCTCCATCTATCGAAAGGTTCACATTCACCGCATCGAACCGTGTGTCAAACACTTCATAGAACTTTGTACCGCATTTGATGTCGCCGCCCTGTTCTGAACGCACCACCGGAGTCTTCGTTCCGTATTTGTTGTCATCATCCTCTCCGGCTTCCGGAATCTCGCAATAACGGCCCTCCCGGGTGATGTTGTAGAATCTCAGGCTCAAGTCATTGACGGAAGCTGACCTGTTTTTGTTCAAATCGGAGATTGCCGCCATAATCTTGAACCAGTTGTTCTGGTCGGGAATCGGGGAAAGGACATTCGGGAATATCGCGAGCGCAAGATTAAGCCCGCAGGAGGAAAGATCTGTCACGCGAGCTTCATTCCCGGCATCGAAATGGTAGCGTTTACTGTCGTAAGTCCGTCCCCCGGATTTGAGTTCGACGTCCACGGCGGTCGTGCTTTCCTTGCAGGAGAACGAGAATTCGCCCGGAGTCAGTCCCTCAAGGCCCTCAGGAGTGAGAGGGAGAAAATAACGGTGTTCGCCGGAGCGCAGGATTTCTTTGCCGAAAGAGGTGAAACTGCCGTTGTTGAGCTCATACGGCAGCTTGACGAGAGTGTTCGACAGGTAGTTGATTACGTCGGCATAGTAAAATTGCAGTCCATTGACTTCCAAAGGGTTGTTGTTCTCCGATTTGAGCTGTTTGCGACCCTCCCCTGACCAACTGCCGACAATCTCCGGGTCATTCCCGAACGCACGGACATAATTGCGGAGCTCCCTGAACTTTTCGTCTATTCCGGATGATTCAGAAAAAAGATTATAGATGTAATTTTTGAAATCCTTATTTCTTCTGTCCAACAGGACGCAGTCCTTGAAATAGTGACCCCCGTACCGGCGCTTCAACGGACTTGAGTCTAGCTGAGCATATTGTTCGCCCACGAAACGGAACTCGTTCTGCGTCCCTTTTTTCCGCACGAGATCCAAATCCGGAGGCGTAATGAAGCCCGTCATCGGTGAACTCGTCCCGAGAAGGAACTCCTTCCCCTTGTCTTGAAGGATGACAAAGAACAGCCTTTCCGTCCCCAAGTCATCCTTGAGGTAACTCTCGACAGAGTTTCCGAGAATACGGGCATTTTCCTTAAGGACTTTCAGATTTTCAGAGGCATTCCACTCCCTGATTACAATCTTCTTTCCTGAACTCTGCCATTGGTTCTCATGCCATTTCAGGTTGTAGAGCAGTTCAATTACATCGAGTGTGTCGGACACCAGCTGTGAATAGGCCCGTCCGGCCTGTTTTTTAACTTCGCCAGGGTTGTTCTTCTCTTCCAGTGCCCTGCGGAACGCTTCCCGGAACACGAAGAATCGCGCAAACGGAGTGGGGAGGGCATTCATCGCCCCGCTGTTATCCGTCTTCGTCTCGCCTATGACACCCAAATCCTCCGCAGTGATGCGCCCGCGGGCGGCGGACCACCTGAAACCGTCTGTTATTCCCCTCTGTATGATATTCAAATCCTTGCTTGCCATATTCTTCACAGTGTTATTTTGTCAGTATATTCATTGATTGCCTTCTGGATGAATTCAAGGCAGTAACGGAAAAGGTTTTCGTGCTTCCTCGACACCGAATTGGATTCCTTGACAACGGAAAGCAGGAGGTAGGTGATATCCTCGCACTTGATAGTCCTGCCCTTGATCCAAGTGCTGAAGTTACCTTTGTTATCGACAAGGTTGAACGGAGAGAAACTGCGGCGGTTCTGCGCGAGTTCGTCATACCACTGCGCGAAACGGTCTGTAAAATTCTCCAGCGAGCGGAACGGAGCATCTTCGTAGAAAGAATCGTTCATCCCCCAGTTCACCCTCAGAGGTATCTGCCTGTCATTTCTCAACTCCTTGACCACGCGGTTCAGGAGCAGCATATCGGCAATCTTCAGCACGACATCGGTGTAACCGTCCCCCAGAGATTCCGCATCCAGCGCATCCTTGTCATCCCGGATTGCACGGGTGAGAGCCTGGGGAGAGTCCGGTTTAGCTTTCTCGAGAAAATCAAAAAGAGCCGTAGCTGCAACGAGTTCGATGAAATTCGCCTCATCTTTCTGCTCCTCTTCGTTATTCCTATAATTCGCCTTCAACTCCTGCTCGCCCACATAGTAGAGGTAGTCGGATTTGACACTCCTCTCATAATAGCTGAGCGCCGCCTTTGTCTTCGTGTAGAAGTTGGAGGAATCTATGTCGCTCCCGGAATTGGAGGGGTCGTCAAGCTGATAGTAGGGAAGAACCGTGACCGCGCCCATTATGCAGCCTTTCACATTGGGATAGCTCTCGGCATCACGGACTTTCTTTTCAATCAGAGGATATCCGGACGCTCCGGTTCCCCCGAATATCGAACTTATGATGAACACTCTGTCTCCTTCCTGAAAGTTCCTGAGAAAGGACTGATACCATCCGGAGTTTGTCACCATCTCGTTCAGTACGACTGTCCCCACGTTGGGGTTCCCCTTGAATCCGACAGAAAGGCTGTTGCGCAGATTCGCCTGAGAGAACAGTGTCTTGACCAGACAGTTGTTGATGTCACCGCTGTCAAGTTTGTCCACATTGACATATTCTCCGAAAGAACGCCGCTCCGCCTGATTCTCCGCGATTCCGTTGTTCTGACCGTCAAGCTCGGACAAATCCTTGATTTCCGCATTGAAAAACCCGTCGAACGGGTCAAGATGGTTGACTCCGCTGGCGGTCAGATTTGTGTAGATTCTCCGGTAATCCGCCATGAGATTGTCAACCACCGTTTTTTCCTCAAGGCTGACATGAGGGTCTACCACAATCGGAACTATCTGATAGCCATTGGTCCTGACCCCTGCGGCCATAAGCATAGTGATTGACTTCATCACCCTGATGCCGGTGCCTCCGACACAGAATACGAATACTTTTGCCATATCTATCTCCTCCTGATTTTCATAAACAAGTTAGCGTTGGTCTTGGTCCATCTGGACGGGAATTGTGACAGGATGAACGAAAATGTCACATACAGAACCGATGCGTAGAAAGCATTGACCACCGAGAGGATTCCCATCACCCGCCACCAGACTTGAGGACTCGGCGCCTTGATGGACGCTCCGAAAATCAGCGATGCAGCCCAAGTGAGCCCGAATGCAATCCAAGTGAAAATCATCCATTTCTCCCAACGGTAGTGACGGCCTGGACGGTTGTTGTATGGCCAATAATAGATGATGAAACAAAGCAGGGAGAAGCCGACCGCGATAAGAAGAAAAATCGTCGAATCATTCTGCAGAGACTTGTAGAATGAATTCAACTGTTGAGCCATCTGTTCCCCAAGTCCTTGCTGAAGAGCGCTTCTGGATGGCAGGGCCCAGCGATAAATGTCAAAAATTTTCATTTCAGATTATTGTGTTTTGCGTTATTTGCGGGGGCTAATAATTTCGGGAGACCAGAATGTGGTCGGGTGTCTTGTCCCAATGGTTCTGCCTTGCGCCGAAAATGCCCGCAGTGAGATTGAAAAGGGAGAAAGATCTGGAAAGGTCGTTCACATCGATTGGCGGGAGACCGGAACCGGAATAGCAGATGTAGCAGTATTCCGGAGAATACTCGAACTCCGGATAATCCAGAGTCCATTCGATGACCTCGGAATCGTTCGGCATGCCGGAGACTGCAATCGTCACCGTTGCGACAGCGCGTCTGTACAAATTCTTCTCGTAATGATTGTCGACATCCAGTTTCACTTTGTCTATATTCACCGTCGAACCGTAAACCGCCTTGACAGTCATATTCCTCCGGAGGACATCTTCTGAAACAATCTTCCATCTGCAGGACGACAAATCCAGCTTCAAGGCGATACGGCAAGTGTCCTCATCCATCTGGACAAATGTCGGCACCCCTTCTTCGAGCTGCACCGCGCCTTCCGCAAGACCGAAGTCATATTTGGGAGACTTGTAGTCAAAGCCCATCTCCATATCGTCGATATAGTCCTCGCCCAGAAGCGTTATCATCGAATTTCTGATTCGGGAGAGGTAAATATCCTTGCCTATAAGCATATAATAGTATGGCGACTTTTCCTCGGCAACCTGACCGTTCGCTCCGAAGTATTCCGAATATGCCCCAATCACGGAGAAGGCGATTCCCGGATATCCGGCGACAAGATTCCTTATGTCGGTGCTGTACTGATCAAGCAACACATTCTTCGCCTTCTGTCCGACCGGGTCATACTTGAGGTCGGAAATCAGCGCCGCGACTTCTCCGCCCTCAAAATCAGTGGATTTCAGAATGGTCTCAAGCATTTTCGGGACATCTGTCGAGACGGAAGACACGAACTGACCCTGATTCATCTTTGTCTGGAACTGAACTACGGGAATCCTGTGAGCGCTTGCCCCGGCATTGGAGAATATGTTCACACCGGTGTTCCCGAAATTGGAGACGATTGACCAGACATCCCGTTTGAATGCGTTCGGCCTGTTCGCCCTGAAGAATCCGTTCATACTGCCGCTCGTCTCCACATAAAATGCGAGACTGTTCGGGAGTTGTGGTTCAAAACAGGTTTTCGCCGTGTCCGGACCTGTAAGATAACCGTCTTCCGTGAAATTCGGATCGCCAACAGTGTTGATTAGTGACGAGGAAAAACAGGAATGAAGAAATAAGGGCAGGAGCATTGTCACCAAAAGACTCCGGACCAAAGCAATAGTTTTTCGCATATCGGTATCGGGCTGATACTTGGCCTATAGATTCCCGGAGTCGGCGCTACACAAAAAGACGTGGGAGTCTTTACCGGTGTTATCCTGCGTTCGGGCCTTCGCATTGCCTTTTCTTCAAGAATAAGCAACGGGGACTGCCCACGCCCGGATGATAAAGACTCCTTTTACAAATTGCCGTAAAAGGGGGGACAATCACCTGAGGTGGACATTCACGTCGCCGTATCTTCTTGAAGATTCCAAAGTTGCGAAGTTTGAACGCAGAAGATAACGTCTAGTAAACGTCTGTTATTTATGCCGCCCGCACCGCTCGGTGCAGACAGCCTCGCAAATTTATAAAAAATTCTTTGGGAATGAGCAAAATAGAGCCGTTATTCCTATTCTTTGCGGACATTGAAGCGACAAATGGTCATCACGCTACTGGGCAAAAGTGAGTGAGTTGCTGTAACATCATAAGAAGATTTTTTGCATACTTTATTTTATGCTTCAACAATTTTCAATACCTTTGCAACTGATAAGATATTATCAATATAACGCAAAATACAATGAATACGAATAATATATTATCAATTCTTGACGATTACATATCATCCCATAATACAGACGACATTGCAAAGGGAATAGCGCAGGATTTCAGGAAGCGCAGGGTGGAAAAGAATCTAACGCGGGAGCAGGTTGCGGAGAAAGCGGGGATTTCCATAAGCAATGTAACACGTTTTGAACAGAAGGGTCTGATTTCACTGAAGAATCTCATCGCACTCGCAATGGCCTTGGGCTACACAGCTGAGATAAAAGGCATCTTTTCCGAGCCCAAATATACGACGATGGACGAACTCACTGAAATAAGGGCAAACGCACACAAAAAGAGAGCACACGGAAAATGGAGAAAAGAGACAAACTTACAGTAAAATATCACGAAAGGACGGTAGGACGGCTGTCATTGACCACGGACGACAAGTTATGCGCATTTGAATATGACAAGTCATGGATTGCAGAAGGGTTCAGTATTTCGCCATTGGAACTTCCCCTGAAGCCCGGACTTTTTATTGCGAGCCCATATCCATACTACGGAAATTTCGGAATATTTGAGGACAGCCTGCCCGACGGGTACGGACGGTATCTACTGCACAAGACACTCATGCGCGAAGGAATCGATGACTTCAAGTTGTCCGCGCTTGACAGGCTGAGTATCGTCGGAGAAAGCGGTATGGGCGCGCTCACCTACTCACCTGCGACGAACATAAAATTCAATGAGACATCCTGTGACTTGGACACCCTTCAGGCAAAGGCACTTGAAGTACTGGAAGAGCGGCAGGACTCGGATGCAGGACTTCTGCTCTACAACAGCGGAAACAGCGGAGGCTGCCGCCCAAAGGCGACATTCTTTGACAAAGACGGACACTGGCTAGTTAAATTCCGACATGTCTATGACCCTCAGGACATGGGACAGCAGGAATATCATTACAATGAGACTGCACGAAAATGTGGAATCAACGTCCCTGACTTCAAATTGATGAACGGGAAATATTTTGCATCAAGACGCTTTGACATAAATGCCGACGGAGAGCGCATACACACCGCCACGAGCGGAGGTCTCATGCGCATTTCTCTCTCCAATCCCGTTTTGGACTACAGCAACCTGCTCGCCCTTACAGGATTCCTCACCCAAGACCTGAAAGATGTGGAGGAAATGTATCGGAGAATGGTGTTCAACTATCTCACCGACAACAAGGATGACCACTGCAAGAATTTCAGTTTCCTTGTGGAGAAAGCCGATGACGGCAAGTGGTTGTGGAAACTTGCCCCTGCCTATGACCTTACCCTATGTGCTGCGGGCTATAACGGAGAACACGCGACATCCGTAAACGGAACCGGCCATCCGAAACTGAGCGATTTCATCGCCGTCGGCACAAAAACAAAGATAAACGAAAAAAGATGCAGGGAAATTTATGACGAAGTTCACGACAACTGTGGAAATATTCTTCTGAACGACATATCAAAATGAAGGCAGGGAAGCCGTTACGCGAATCCCTGCCCTAATCATAATAACATCATTTCGGGCTATTCCACCGGATTCTCGCCGTTTTCGATGTGGCGTTTGCGGATGAGGGCTTCGAGGAGGTAGTAGTCGGCGTAGTTGAGAGGAACGTCGATGCTGCTGCCGTGAGGAATGCTGCCCACGGAGTGCTGGAGAAGGAATCCGCCGTTAGTTCCGAGAGCCGCACGGTATGGAGCCGCGCTGAGGGACTTCACGATCTTGTCCGCAACCTTGACATAGGCGTCATTCTTCGTATGCTGCCAGAGTTCGTAAAGGGCTGAAGCCATTATCGCGCCCGATGACGCGTCCCTCTGGTTTACATAAGGGGCATACTGCGGTTTCTCCGCGCCGTATCTGGCCGCATCGTAGTCCCAGAGCGGGACGAAGTCGGACGGCATATCCGGTTCATTGATGAGGAAATCCGCTATGCTCTCAGCCTGTGCGAGGTAGCGCGGGTCTTTCGTGAAACGGTAGGTCATAGTGTAGCCGTAGAGAGCCCAGGACTGTCCGCGTGCCCAGCGTGACGCGTCATCCGCGCCCTGTGCGGTGTATTTCCCGCGCACTTCACCGGTCTCCGGGTCGTAGTCGACAACGTGGAAGCAGCTGTAGTCGGAGCGGAAATGGTTGTCCATCGTCTTGTCGGCGTGGCTTATGGCGATGTCACGGAAGGAAGTGTCGCCGGAAATCTCGCTCGCGCGGAAAAGGAGTTCGAGATTCATCATATTGTCTATGATGACAGGGCACTTCCAGCCCCGCTCCTTCTGCCATCCGCCGTCGGCATTCCAGGACTGGATAATCCCGGCCTGCGGACGGAAACGGGTCGAAAGGGATCTGGCAGTGTTGACCACGACCGTGTCATAGCCCGGGATATTCTTGAGCCTCAATCCGTTGCCATAACTGTCGTAAATCATGAAGCCGACATCGTGGTGCGCGGTCAAGAACTGGATGTCGTGCAAAATTTCGGTGTGCTTCTGCGCGTGGACGGCATATTCCTCGTTTCCGGTGAGCTCGTACATATACCAGAGCGTTCCGGCGAAGAATCCGCTGACCCAGTCGTCTTCCGGAACAAAAACAACCTCGCCGTTCTGGACCGTTGAAGGGGTTCTGACGGTGCCGCCCTCTTCGGACGCGGCAATGAGTCCGGCAAGCTGTTTCTCGGCAAAATTTACATTGTCTTTAATGATGTCATTCTTCGGCGAGCATGAAACGGCCGCCGCAACAAGAAGAAC
>CAVDEO010000053.1:0-16646 GCA_963607915.1 bacterium | reverse complement strand
GCCGTAAAACCCCGATTGGAAGTCGGAAAATCCGGAAAGTTTGCGCAAACTTTTTACGGAATATGATGGAGAAGGGCAAATCAAGCCTTTGAAATGCAATAGATTTCAACCCGGACGCGAATGATAGCCGCTGAAAATAATGTGGTCGTTTTCATAATTCACCCGGCGGTACGGCGCGACAAAGATGCACCGCCCCGCCATTGGCAAATATACGACACCTGCCTCTCAATGATGTGGGGAAAAATACGGAAAATGTAGTTATTCCGGATAAACCCACTGGACGCACTTGGTGCAGCACGGGTCTCCGCCCGTTCCGGACCAGCCTGCGCCTCTTGAAGTCGGGACGCGCCAGCCGAATACGGAGGCGGGAGCCGCATTCCCGGCATTGAGCAGGATGTTCCCGCACATTCCCGTCGCGTTCTGAAGATCCTGCGGGCCGGTGTGCAGTTTTCTGCAGGAACCATCTTCCGCAGCGATGAACCAGGCGTTAGCCTTGGCATCTATGATGTAGAAATCTCCGTTCTCGTCCACGACAGGGCAATTGAAGTTCATAAGATTCTTGTTTGTCGCCGGGACGATATCCCATTTCTTCTCTTCCAGGCCGGCGGAGAACAATGCCATAGCACCGCCTCCGGTACTGCTCTTATAGGCCACGGCGACATCTCCGGACGGAGTGACGACACTTCCGCAGACTATGTCGGTAGTCAATGTCTCGGACTTGACAAGAGTCTTCGTGGAAAGGTCAACGCAGTGGATATAGCCCTTTGACGGGAAATACAGGGTCTTGCCGTCAGGTGCGACGCTCGCGGAAGACGAATTTGTCCCTGCGCCGTTATAGCTTATGGTAGCCGTCTGGCTGATGGAGGCAGGATTGGAGACATCGAAGAAGTAGCCCGTGGTTGAGCTGGTCGCGACAAACAGGGTCGTGCCGTCCACAACCATAGCTGTGAGAGTCCCTGCAAGATCCGATACGGAATCCAGTTTTGTCCCGTCGGACGCATTGACAGCCCAGAGTTCTTTCGAGGTGTTCCCTGCATAGATTGTCGCCGCATCGGGGCTGAAAGCCGCTCCGACGCCGCAGGACAGGTCTCCGAAACCGCTTAAAGTCCACCTCGCAGTGCCGTCTTCCCTGATGCTGCAGAGGTTCTTGTCGGAACTTACGATGACATCGCCCGTAACAGGATTCACGGAGATGTGGCCGGCGTTCTTGGCGGCATATTCCAAATCATACTCCCACTTCAACTCGCCTGACTCAGTGTCAAATGCGCCGAGGATGCGTGCCTTGTTGTAAGTAATCACATAAGCAGTCTTCCCGTCGGGAGAGAAAGCGAAATTCGTGTTCTTGACTTTCACATTCTGATTGCTCCAGAGGTTGAAGTTCAACGCATATTTCGATTCGAAGGCGGACTCCGGAAGAGTGAGGTTTATGACCGCCATCTGACTCTCAGGGAATACGACATCTTCCGCAAGAGTGACCTCCTTGCTGAATGTCCTGTATCCCGTCTCGCCGGAGAAAGTGAGGACCGACTCGGCGGAGAGTTTCGTCGGATTCAAGACAAGATAGACCGAATTGAGCTTTTTGTCGGCATCATAAAGCACAGGCATTTCGTCCTCTGCGGCATAGACAGCCTTGAGCATCTTGCTCCCGTCCGTCCAGCCCGCGACCTTGGCATTCGTCACGTCGAGTCCGGCCTTCCCGGCGAGAACTGCATCCGAAGATGTCAGAGTGAAATTCTTTATCTTCTCGCCGGCGAATGCTTCCGGGCCGGTGACATTTATCTTCACGACTGACATGACCCGCTTAAAATAAATGCCGTCCAGGACGACACTGCCGCCGTCAGAAATATATGAAACAGGTTTCGACACAAGAATGTCACAGTCAGGGTCTATGCTTTCACAAGTCGGGGTCTGGACATAGCCGTTGTCCGGGTCGCCGAGGGAAACTCCGACAAGTTCGGCATCAGCATCGGGGGCGAGACCGGCGAGAACCCGACCGGCCGGAGAAATCGCCTTGAACACGCCGGAGGCCGCCGCAGTGAGCACGCCGTCGAAATCCGCTGTCGCTCCGTCCCCGTTCTGATTGCTCAGAGTGCCGTCAGACGCAGTTCCTTCAAGGATGCTGCCGGTGAAAACCGCAATCGCATCGCCCTTATTCCATTTCGGGGTGTAGCTTCCGTCCCCGTTGTCGTAAAGATAGGACTTCATCACAAGCGGGTCGTTCTCCGCAGAGGTGACGGAAAAATGCAGTTCCGTTCCTCTGCCAGCGGATTCAGAGTCCGTCGCCGACGGCTCACCCCCCCCGATTTCTTTCGCGCAGGATGCCGCAAGCGAAACGGCCGCTGCGGCCAATATCATAGTTTTCAGCGTATCTTTCATAGTTCCGGAAGGTTAAAGACTGTAAGTGTAATCGCCGCTTTCATTCACTGATGCGCCGGCTTCATCGGCGCCGCCGAAGCCGCTGCCGGCAAAGCCTGTCTCGGTCCGGATTGCCTCCTCCCGCAGAAGCGGAGTTTCGTAATTGTTCTTCATATGCGTTTTTATGGCAAGTTTTATTTCGTAAGTGTGATGTTTTCGCCGATTTCCAGCAGAAGTATCTCAGGACGGACGGCTGCGTTGTCTCCGCCCAGCCTGTCCTTGCGGGTGAAGAGTTCGCGGAACGACTCCCTGTGATCCACCGTATGTACGAACTCGTTCTCGTGCTCCGGTATGCAGACAATTTTCGTCCGGTCGAAGCCTTTCATCTTGGAAACTGCTTCGAAAATCAGATCTATACGGTTCCAGGACGGGACTATGATGAGATCCGGAGCCTCGAAACCGGCAAGTTCGGGGAGTTTCTCGAAACTGTGGCTTTCACCCGGAAGCATAACCCTCCAGCCGTCGAAGTCAAGCAGATAGAGATTGTTCGGAGCCTTCTTCTGGTATCCGGCCTGTATGACCGTTTCAATCCCGTTGATGTCAATCGGCTGATAGACATCCTCGTGGATGAGCCTCTTGCCGCTCCACCGGAGGTCGGGCGCGATGTCCTTGGAAAGTACCGTTACGACATCGTTGTCACAGAGAGCCTTGATCATAATGTCGCTGTAGTGGTCGCGGTGCGGGTGCGAAAGGAAAAACGCGTCCGCTTTTTCGGCTATGGCCTGCGCTCCGAGGGAATCTCCCTCCCATTTAATGTCTATGGCGACCGTCCGCTCGCTGTCGCGGAGAATGATGCCGCAGTTATAAACCTTTATAATCTGAAGTTTACCGGATTCAGCCGGGCCAGGCCCGGAAAGGCAGGCAAGCGCCTTGTCCCTCGCCTGCGCCCTGTAGGAGTCAGACATTTTCTCAAATTCGTCCTTCAGAGCCTGCGGGGCGGCCGGATTGTGATTGTCTGCGTGGACGGGGAAATCCAGAAGAAGGAAGATGTCACGCCGCGTCCGGGCCGCTGGAGAGCCGTCGTCGATGACCGGCGGGCAGATGGCTTCCAGCCGGAGGACGACATCCTTGGTGTCGGAAATCCAGGCATAGGGATGTTTCTTCGCGTTGCGCTTCTGCTCACGGACGAACGAGCGCAGAATCTTGCCGGCCTGCGTGCCTTTCTCCCTCTGCGCGAAGCCTTCGGCAAAGCTGAGCATATCGCTGCGGAGCTCTTCGTTGCTCTGCGGCTTCCAGTCATAGCCCCAGGCGTTTATGCACAGGAGCGAGAATATTATCAATAAGAATTTCTTCATCTTTCACCGGTTTTCAAAATGCTTTCGCGAAATGAGGGTGACCAAAAAGTGTCATCCCTTACCTGTAAGCCCACTGGACGCACTTGGTGCAGCACGGGTCTCCGCCCGTTCCGGACCAGCCGCCGGCACGCGAAGCCTCCACACATTTGACAAGCACGGTGCCCGGAGCCTTGTTGCCGGCCGTCATCACGAAATTCCCGCACATTCCCATCGCGCCCTGAAGGGCCTGGGAACCGGCGTAAATCTGTGTGGCAGTATTTGCACCGGAAACGCACCATACCTTGCCGTTCCTGTCGGAGATGTAGTAGTTCCCGTCATCGCCTACGGACGGACAGTTGTAGTTGAACGTGTTCTTGTGCTCTTCAGGAGCCCAATCCCATTTCTTGGCGGCAAGCCCGGCGGAGAATACGCTCAGGTAGCTCTGCTTTGCCGTGGCCGCATAAACCACCGCGACATCCCCGTTAGGGGCGACCACGCTGCCGCAGACGAGATATCCCGACTCATCGGATGTCTTCACTGAAGCGGTTATCTCCCTTGTCGTGAGATCCACGCAGTAGAAATTCTGATCCGCGCCGAAATAAAGCTTGGTCTTGTCCGGGCTTACGCTTGCCGATGCGATGTCAGCTCCACGGGAGTCGAAATGCAATGTCTTGAGCGTCCGGATTGAAGACGGATCGGAAACATCGAAGAAGAAGGCGTTCGGAGTCGCGTTGAGACGGATTGTGACAAAGAGAGTCGTTCCGTCCACGACCATCGCGGCAAGATTTCCGCCGAGAGCCACAGAACCCAGTTTCGTTCCGTCGGACGCGTTGACTGCCCAGAGATTTCCGGTGGAATTGCCCGCATATATTGTGGAAGCGTCGGGGCTGAACGCCGCTCCGACTCCGCAGGAAAGGCCGAAGTCGTCAATTGACCATCTTACGCCGCCGTCTTCTTTAATGCAGAAGAGTTTCTTGTCAGAACTTACGATGACATCCCCGGTAACGGGATTCACTCCGAAATGCGCGCCGTTACCCTGACCGCCGCCAAGATTGAAACACCATTTCTCCTGACCTGTTTCAAGGCTTATCGCCTCAAGGAGGCGTGCGGTCTGGTAGCTGAGGACATAGGCCGTTTTCCTGTCCGGAGAGAATGCAAAATGGGTGTTCTTGAACCTTATGCCGTTGTCCGACCAGGAGTCGAGGCTCACCGCGAACTCGTGAATCTTCACATAGAGCTTGTACTCGACATCCGTCCCGTTGATATTGGCGTTCAGGACGACCTGAGCCTGTTCCACTCCCCAGATGCGGTACTGCACCTGAGTGCCGGTGACCGTCTCCCCGTCCTCGAACGTCCAGCTGACATCCGTAGCGGTCGGATAATCCGCGGTGTTGAAACTGAAGGTGTTGAGCTGTCCGCAATAGACCTCTTCATATTCGACCGTGCAGAGTGCCGGGCCGCCGACCGGAGTCGCTTTCGCGCTCACCCCCTCTGACGGACCTTTCTTGTACTGCACCGTCACAGTCACCTCGTACTCCCTGTAATTGGTCAGTCCCTCGACGACATAGTCGCGTGTCGACGCCGGGAGAGTTATGGTTATGTCCTCCTCGCCGACCGCCCTGCAGACAAGGCTGATTCCCGTGCAGTTCTCGGACTCGGCGAGAGTCCAGCTGGCGCTGATCCGCCCGTCTGACGCTTCGAGCCTGTAGGCTGAAACAGGGATGCGCGAAGTGACCGGGGTCGCGCTTGCGGTCACCGTGCCGGAAAGCCTGTCCCCGCTGTACACCGCCTGGACCGTGAACACATAGTTCACGCCGTTCTCCAGACCATCGACAATGAACGAAGTTTCGGTGCTTCCCGTCCTTTCGCTCACTTTCTGCCCCTGCGCATCGTTGTAGCTTACAAGATAATCGACCGGAGACCAGCCTTCTTTCATCGTCCACTCAAGGCGGACTTCCTCATCGCCGGGGACTGCGCTCAGATTCGTGACCACATAGCGGTCGGAATCGGCGCGGTATTCAGTTTCCGGGTTGCAGGCGGAGAGCATGGCGGCTCCCGCGAGCACAGTAAAGAGTATGAACTTTTTCATCGCTTGACGTCTTAAAATCCAGGGTTCTGCCAAAGAATGGCGCTGTTGTCGACAATATGTATCTCCTCCCAAGGAATCGGGAACAGAAGGTTATGATTATCAATGGTATATCCTGCATTCTTGAAATAATCGACCGCGAGGCCGAGTCTCACGAGGTCGTACCATCTCTGTCCCTCGAGGGCGAACTCCTTCCCCCTCTCGTCGGCGAGGGCGCGGATGAACTGCTCCGAAGTGGAGACATCCGCCGAAGTGAGAGCCGCAAGGCCGGCACGGGTGCGGGTCTTGTTGAGATAAGGCAGCGCGTCGCCGATTTTCCCCTGCCGTCCGAGAGCCTCCGCCATCATAAGCACGACATCGGCATAGCGGATGTGCGGGAAGTCAGAGCTGACCTGCGTGGTGTAAACCGCGTCGAACGGAGTGTACCACTTGAGCATCAGGTGGTTGGTGGAAGAAACCGTCTTGTAGGTGGAGATGAGCGGAAGCCTGTTGTCCGCTCCGTCATAAGTCGCGAGGAATGCCGGGTCGGGATTCTTTATGTCGGTCAGGCTGCTGACTGACCACCACGCTCCGTGGCCGGAGTCGTTGGTGTTGTCGAAATAGACCGCGAATATCATCTCCTTGTTCATCTTCTGCGTGCAGTCGAAAACATCCGCGACGGTCGGCATAAGCCCGTAGAAGGAGTCGGACTGGATGCCGGAAAGCACTTCTTCGGCCTCCGGATATTTCCCGAACGTCAGATAGACCTTGGCGAGCAGGGCCTTGGCCGCCATAGAAGTCACACGCGAAGCCTCCTTGGGGCGCGAAGCCGGAAGATGCTCGGCCGCATAACTCAAATCCTCGACCAGAAAGTCCAGCATCTGCGCGGTCTCGCAACGCGGAATCGTGAGCGCCTCCTCCTTGGAAACGACAGTCCTCACGATAGGAACCACGCCGAATGTGCGGTAGAGGTTGAAATAGAACCACGCCCGGAGGAAACGGCCTTCAGCCTGATAGCTGTCAGGCAGTTCGAGCGATGTGGAGGCGATGTGGTCAAGCAGGTCGTTGCACCTGTCGATGCCGTTGTACCACGCCGACCAGATGCTCTGGAACATCCCGGCAGTGGAGAGTTCCTGGAAATGGTCGTTCGCATACCTTTCCTGCGTGGAAGTGGTCATATCCTCAAGAAGAGCCTCGTCAGCCCTGTACGCGAGTTCATATATGTGCCAGGACAGCTGGGAAGTCAGCTTGGCATAGCAACCGCGCACGGCCTGGTTGAAGTCGTCGTCTGTAATGTAGACTTTGTCGTCGGTCGTCTTGTTGCTCGGATACTGGTTGAAGAAATCCTTGGAACAGGAAACCGTCAGAAATGCGCACAGAAGCGCAAGGAATATGGAAAATTGAGATTTCATAGTCCTAAAAATTCTGTGTTAAAACATAAGTGTCCGAGCCTTCGGCCGCCGTGAAAGTGATGACTGCGGTGCGGACATCGGGAGTGAAGTTCTCTTCATAATGGAGTTTGACCTCCTGCGTGCCCCGCTCCCCGCTCGAAGGTTCGACCGTGACCCAGTCCACATCGACGGTGGCCTCCCAATGGGCGGTCGGCCAGATGGTTATCGTTTTCGTGCCTGCCAGAGGAGACTGCATCCCCGAAGGCTGGGTCGCCACGGTGACGGTGTCCTTGGTCCGCGGTTTTTCAACCTTCTGGCATCCGGCGCACAACAGCGCCACGGAAGCCGCAAGTAAAATCGCAATATGTTTCATATCAATAACTTATTTTATATTCTTTCGTATGAAGGAGTGTGCTGCCGCTATATTGGCAAATTGTCATCTTGCCGATCTTGCCGTCAGTCTCCTCATATTTGAATTCTTCAAATTCATCGAGAGTCCTTCCGCCCGAAGAATGAGTGATCTTCGAAATCAGTCGCTTGTTGCCGGGAATTCCCTTCATATACCAGGGCAGAAACTCCACGGCGAGAGCCAGAGAGCCGAGATTCGCGCTGTCCGCCCTGTCGAGGTAGGAAATCGTGTCCGCGAAGTCCGGAACGGTGCTGCATACGGTCTTTATGCTTGCCGCGCTCTCGGAAGTGGATGTGTTTTCCGAAGAAACGAGATTGCCGTCTGAATAGGCATAGCCCGCCCCGTAAGAAATCCGGTTGGTGTATTTCTTCCCGGAGAACTGGACATTATAGCCATACTCCGAAGGCCATCTCCCCGAATCGAGAAGGACGGAATATCTGTTCCCGTTGTTCAGATTCGAGTACGACCACACGAGCCGACCGGATGACACCCTGACTGAAAGAGTCGACGAGACCTCGGAGTCAGTCTGTTTGTAGTCCACAACGGCCTCGGTGGCGGATTTGTAGGTTATGGATGCATCTTCGAGCACGCAGTCCGCGCTTTTGCGGCGATAGGACGAGAGCCGCCGTGCGTCGTCGTAGGAGAATGTCATCGAATACAGCGCGACTCCGTCGAGAGTCACATCAATCTGCGAAGGCAGGTTCGTGGCGGTCAGCGCGAACTCGGATTCCGTTCCGGGCTTGTCATCGTCTCCGCTGTCGTCTCCTCCCGTATCCTCCTTTTTCGTCCCGTCGTCTCCTCCGATCTGCTCGGCCTGACAGCCGCAGAGGGAGAAAACCGGGAGCGAAAGGAGAGCCGCAGCCACAAATATTTTCAAAATCCGCTTCATTTCTTAAAGCTTACTTTTTCACCGTTGTCAAGAATAAGTATGGCCGGGTAGTCGAAGGAGGAACTTCCGAATTTGTTCGTTTCCTCGTAAGCCTGGTCGAACCCGACCCTGCCTGCCACATCGTGACCCTTCTCGTTTTCGTGCGAGGAGAGGAACACGAAGTCGCGGCTGCTCTGGTTCTGCGACTGCATTATGCAGCCCATAATGCTCTGCGGACGGGCGAAAATCGCGATTGTCGCGATGTCGAAACCCTCGATGTCCTTGAATTTCGCTTCAGCGTCCGCGCTCTGGTTGTCGCCGCCGTGGGCGATTCTCCATCCGTCCATCTCTATGGCATAGAGCAGGTTGTCCACTCCGTTCTGATAGCCGAGGAAAGCCTGCACCGACACGCCGCCCAAATCCACCGCATCGAAGTCGGAGGCCTTGACCAGCTTTTTCGCCGTGTCCGTGTAAGACGGGACTTTGTCGAGCGGCATCACAAGATATTTGCCCTCCTTCGCCATCGCGTTGAGCAGCGGCTGGGAATAGTGGTCGGAGTGATTGTGGGTGAGGAACAGTATGTCCGCCTTCGAGGCTATGAAAGCCGCCTCCTCGTCCGTCCCGTCCCAATGGATGTCAATCAGCGCAAGATGCTTCGATGTCCTGAACGCGAAGCCCATATTATAGACCTTGAACATCTGGAGTTCGCCCTCGGCCGATGGGGCGGGAGAGTCCAGCCACTGGAGGAAGTCGGCGCGGGCCTCCCCGAGATAGTACTCGTACGCCCGGGTGAAAGCCTCGCTCTGGGCAGCCGGAACGGATGACGAGTTGTCTTCGTGCATAGGGAAGTCCCTGAGATAGAGAAGGTTCTTCCTTATTGTCGAGTTCTTCTCCTTGGAATTGAAGGGGATGTCGAGACAGGCTGGGTAGCGGCGGAGCTGGGCGGAGACGAATTTGTGCGTCTGCATCAGCCACGCATAAGGGTCGCTGTCAGCCAACGCCTTGACCTCGCATATGAAGTCGGTCAGGGCGTTGTATATCTCCTCCCCCGCCATCTGCCCCCGGAAATCGGCCGCCCGCTCAAGCATAGCCTCACGCAGTTCCGCGTTGGACTTCGCCGTCCAGGTCGTCGCCCCGAGTTCGGATGCGGCGGCGCAGAGCAGGCACAGAAGAACTGTGAAAATCCTTTTCATCACGATAATTCCTTTTTTATTTCGCTCTTCGCGGCGGCGAGGTAGTGTTCGACGGTCCGCTGCGAAAGATTCATCTTTGTCGCAATGTCTTTTGCGGTCATATCCTCCCGCAGGCTCATCTCGAAGACCTTTCTCCTCTGAGGGGGCAGATTCTCGATTGCGAGTTTGAGAAGGGCTTCAGTCTCCCTCGCGAGGACGCTGCTGTAAGGGTCTCCGTGCTTCGCCTCGACCTCCGCCACGCTCTCCCCGCTCTTGGCCGAATTGCATTTGAGCCGGAGCCAGCTTATCACCTCCCTGCGTACGGAGGTTATGAGATAACCCTTCAGAGACCTCGACGCGTCAAGCCTGTCGCGGTTGAACCATACTTTCAGAAATACATTCTGGAGTATGTCCTTGACCGCGGCGCTGTCGTCGAGAAGGGACATCGTGTAGGCGAAAATGTCGTCGTAGTAGAGACGGAAAATTTCGTCGAAACACTTCCTGTCATCCTTCCTGATGCCCTGAATGAGTTGCTTCTCCGTCATCACAGTGAGAAATTGAGTCCGATTGTGAAAGTACGCTGGAGCGGATAGGAGCAGTAGTCCTCACCCGGTTTGAGCGCATTTGACGAGTTCTTGTTCACCTCCGGGTTGTAGCCGGTGTAGTTAGTGAGAGTAAACAGGTTGGAACCCTGGAGATATACCCGGAACTTCCTGATTCCCGTGCGCTTGAAGCACCTGTCCGGAATCGTATATCCGAAAGAGAGGTTCTGGAGCCTGAAGTAGGAGCCGTCCTCGAGAAAGGCGGTTGAAATCCAGCTCTGGCTGTAGCCTGTCGGCTTGCGGGTCTCCCTGAGGCCTTCCCCGAACGGGAAGCGGGTCAGTTCCTCGCGCACGCTGTTGTTATTGGCCGAATAGCCGCAGAGATAGCGGCGCTCGATGTTCAGGATTTCGTTGCCGTAAACCCCCTGGAATGAAGCGCCGAGGTCGAAGCCCTTGTAGGCCAGCTGAAAAGTGAATCCGTAATAGAAGTCGGGCATATAGTTCCCGACAATCGCCCTGTCGGTTTCCTGTTCGATTTTGCCGTCTCCGTTGACATCCACGAAACGGTAGTCCCCGACCTGAGTCGTGGCCTCGTGAGGATAGGAATTGAGTTCCTCCTTGTCGTGGAAGATTCCGTCAGCCACCATCAGATAGTAGGAGCCTATCGGCTGCCCGACCTGCGTGATGAACTGCGCGCCGGTGTAACTGGCGTCAACAATCAGCGGTGTATTGTCTCCCCCCCCCAGCGACAGAACCTTGTTCCTGTTCAGGCTGAAATTCGACGAAAAGCTGTAGCTGAAGCCGTTATGGAACACTTTTGCGGAGCCGAGGGTGAGTTCAAGACCCTTGTTCTCCATCGAACCTACATTGGACGATGCTGTGGAGAAACCGGTGAGAGCCGAAACCGGGACATCGAAAAGCATATCGGTGGTCTTCGTGTAGTAGAAGTCCGCGTTGAGCGAGAGAAGCCCGTCGAACATCGACGCGTCGAAGCCGACATCGTAGGAGGTGTTCTTCTCCCAGCCGAGATTGTTGTTGGCAATCTGGGACGCGTACAGAGCCGGCTGCAGCCCGTTGCCGAGTTCCTTCGTCCCGACGGTGTAGAGCGCGAGATATTCGTAATCACCAATCTGGGCGTTTCCGGTCTGACCGACCGAAGCCCTGATTTTCAAGTCATTGAGGAAAGTGAGATTCGCCATAAACGGTTCGCTGCTTATCCTCCATCCGAGGGATGCGGCAGGGAAATAGCCCCAGCGGTTGCCCGGGGCGAACCTTGAGGAGGCGTCTCCACGGATTGAGGCGGAAAGCATATACTTGCTCTTGTAAGAGTACTGCGCACGTGTCAGCCAGGAAGCGAATGTGTTCCCCGTCAGATTGTTGTAGGCATCTCCGACGGCGACATTCTTCCCGTAGGTGGTCGTAATCTTGTCGTCACCGGCTGTTCCGGTCGCCGTGACCGAGGTTGAGGAGGTTGTCCTCTTCTCTGCCTCGAAGACTGCTATGGCGTTTATCCTGTGGTCGCCGAACTCACGGTTGAAACTTATCTGGTTGGAGATTGTCCAGTGCAGGTAGTTGGTTTTCGTGTTGATTGCGGTCGGGGTGTAGGATTCGTAGTTGTACTTCCAGTTGCCCGGCATCGGAAGGGTTGACGGACGGTAATAGTCCCTGTTGTAGAAATAGCCGTCGCCTCCGGCGGTGAACTTGTACTCGAAGCCCTTGAAGAACTCGTAACTAAGCCAGACATTGCCCATAAGGTTGATGTTGGATCTCAAATCCTTGATTTCCAAAGCAAGAGCCACAGGGTTGAGCACCGCGTTGGACTGCGTGTCCTTTCCGCCGACTCCTTCGACCACGGCGGAGCGCAGAGGCGTGCCGTTCATATCCCAGTTGTACGAACCGTCCTCATTGTACGGCTTGTAAATCGGCGGACACATCAGCATAGACGCAATCACACCGTCGCCGCTTCCGTACTGGCTGTCGGAGTTGATGTGGTGGGTGCGTGAATATGACGGGGAGAAGCTCAGGCCGTATTTGAAATTCCCCCTGCGCCCGTCCAGATTGGCGCGGATGCCGAAACGCTTGAAGTCGGAGCCTATCACGATTCCTTCGCGGTAGAGATAATTGGCTGCGATGTAATATGAATAATTCTTGGTCTTCGCCCCAATCGAAAGGCTGTGCTTGTGGGAGAGGGCGGTGCGGAGCACTTCGTTCTGCCAGTCAGTGTCGGTGAGGCCGCTCTCGCCGTTGAGATAAGGAAGGAGGCAGTCCGGAACCATATGGTAGGTCTGCGGACGCCCGAGATAAGGGTCGCTGATTGTACCGGTCGGCACATTGTAGAGGTAGGAGCCGTCCCGGGACTCCTTGTACATCTGCGCGAACTCGTAGGCGTTGAGCATATCGTATTTCTTGCTGACGCGCCCGAGCGAGAAGTAACCGTCATAGCTGATGACCGGCGTTTCGGAAGCTGCGCCCCGCTTTGTCGTCACCAGAATGACGCCGCAGGAGCCTTTCGAACCGTATATGGCCGCCGAAGACGCGTCCTTGAGCACCTCGAGGCTCTCTATTTCGTTCGAGTCCAGATTGGCGAACGCCCGCGAGTCGCTCTGCACGCCGTCAATCACATAAAGCGGGTCATTTCCGGAAGTCGCGGACTGTATCCCCCTGATGCGGACGGAGACATTGCCTTCCGGCTGGCCGCCCAGACTCGTCACCTGTACGCCCGGCATCTTCCCGGCCATGGCCTGACGGAAGTCCGTCGCCGAGCTGTTCTCGAAGTCGGCGGCTTTCATCGAAGCGATGGAAGTGGTGACATCGCGCCTGTTCTGCACGCCATAGCCCACGACCACGGACTCATCGAGCCTCACGAGATCGGGAATCAGCGCCACGGTCGCATCCTTTCCGGTCTGGACTTCCTGATTCTGGGTCAGATAGCCCATAAAGGTGAATTTCAGGGAAGAACGCGGAGAGGCCGCATCGATTTCATAGAAACCGTCGTAGTCGGTGATGACGATTCTCCCCGTCGCAACATCCTCGACGGCGACCCCAATCATCGGCTCGCCGTTCTCGTCAATCACTTTACCCCTGTACACCGGCTTGCCGGGCTGAGAAACGGTCTGCGACGCCGACTCTGGCTGCCTGTTCAGGGACAGGATTACATTCCTGCCCTCCACCGTCCATTTGATGTCGCTCCGATTCTCGAAGAGCTTGGAAAGGACAGACTCGATTGTGGCATCATTGAAATCCACTGAGACACTGCGGCTGATGTCAACCGCATCAGTCGGGATGACAAAGGAGTAGCCGTACTCTTTCTGCAATTCCTCCAGACAGGACTTGACGGTTGCATCCTGCTTTTTCATCTTTATCTGCGCCTGCGCGCCGAACGGGGAGGCAGTCAGCATCAGCAGACCCGAAAGGGCCGCCAAAATGGCTGTGTTGAAGACTTTCTTCATAACTTGTGGTCATATGTTCCGCACCAGGCGAAACTTAAATATAAATATATTATTTTGATTCAGTTATCATAAAGTGTTTTTCTCCCTGCTTTGTCACTTTCATCACATTGGTCGCGCAGAGCGCGTCAAGCACCTGCTCCGCCGATTCCGCATCCGTGAACGAGGCATAAAAGCGTGATTCCCTCAATTTGTCGCTTTCGATGGCGATTGTCACGTCAAAGACACGCTCAAGCCTTGCGGCGATTTCGTCCAGCGTGAGATTGTTGAAATACAGAGATTTGTCCCCGCCCCACGGAATCGATTCACCGTCGTTGAAAGAATAGCGGACGATGTCGCCGGTCTCCCGGTCGAATTTTATCCCCGTGCCGGCCTCGATGTCCATAACCTTCTCCGCTCCTGACAGATCCACGCTCATCTGAACCGAGCCTTCGACAAGAGCCAGCTCCACCTTGGGCGAACCGCTGTAGGCGCGGTAGTTGAATTTCGTCCCCTTCACTTTCACGTTCACCCCGTCACTTGAAAGGATGAACGGATGGCGTCTGTCCTTGGCTATGTCGGCATAAAGCTCGCCGGACACGAAAACCTGACGGAAATTTCCCGAGAAATTCTTCGGATAGAAAATACGCGAGTCGTTGCGCAGCCTGATGACCGAGCCGTCACTCAGCGTGACGGATTTGGCTTCGCCGTAAGATGACACGACTTCCTCCCACTCGGACACGACCGCATCCCTGCCGAAATGCATGCCGGACAAAACTATGACGGCAGCGAGAAGTGCCGCACATACCGCTCCGGTCACATATACGGCAATGCCGCGGCGACCCCTCGGATTCGAATTCAAATCCTCGTCAATCGCCGCGTCAAGCCACGCCTTCACGGAGTCTTTCAGTTCCTGATATTCCCTGTCCGTTCGTTCCATATGCCATAATACGCACGAACTCGTGGAAATACCCTATCGGCACTGCAAAAAATCTCAATTTTATTTTTCCGGGGTGATTGTCACCTGACCGTCCCTGACATCGACCGTGATGGTCGTGCCCTTGCTGACGGAGCCGTCGAGTATGGCCTTCGCGATGAGGTTCACAAGTTCCCTCTGCATCAGCCGCTTGATCGGTCTTGCGCCGTAGGCCGGGTCGTAACCCTCGGTCGTCATGTAGGTCTCGAATGCTTCGGAGAACCTTATGCCGACCCCGTTCTCGTCCAGCTTCCTGCGGAGAGCGTCCATCTGCAGATGGAGAATCTGGCGGATTTCGTCCTTGCCGAGCTGCTGGAAAGTGATGATCTCGTCAATCCTGTTGAGGAACTCCGGACGCATCGTCGCCTTGAGCTGCTCCTCCGTGGCGTTGGAAGTCATGATGAGTATGGTGTTCTTGAAGTCCACCGTGCGGCCCTTGTTGTCGGTCAGACGGCCGTCGTCCAGAACCTGGAGCAGGATGTTGAACACATCCGGGTGCGCCTTCTCGATTTCGTCGAGAAGAATCACCGAATACGGCTTCCTTCGCACTGCCTCGGTCAGCTGACCGCCTTCATCGTAGCCCACATATCCCGGAGGCGCGCCGACAAGACGGCTCACGGAGTGACGCTCCTGATACTCGGACATGTCTATCCTCGTAATCATGTTCTCGTCGTTGAACAGGAACTCCGCAAGGGTCTTGGCAAGTTCAGTCTTGCCCACGCCCGTCGTACCGAGGAACATGAACGAACCTATCGGCCTCTTCTCGTTCTGGAGACCCGCACGCGAGCGGCGCACTGCGTCTGACACGGCCTTGATTGCCTGGTCCTGACCTATGACCCTCTTGTGGAGTTCGTCCTCCATCCTGAGAAGCTTCTCCTTCTCGCTTTCGAGCATACGGTTCACGGGGATTCCGGTCCACCTCGCCACGATCTCCGCGATGTCGGACGGGGTCACGGCCTCGTTGAGTATAGGCTCCCTGATGGCGTTCTTCTTCGCTTCAAGTTCGCTGACCCTCTGCTTGAGGTTGGCCATCTTCCCGTAGCGGATTTCCGCCACCTTGCCATAGTCGCCGGCCCTTTCGGCGGATGCCGCCTGAATCTTCAGCTCCTCAATCTGAGACCTTGCGCTCTGGATGTCGCTGAGTATCCCCTTCTCCTCGTCCCACCTCTTCTGGAGTGCTTCGTGCTCCCTGCGCGCCTCGGCGAGGTCCGACTCAATCTTGTCGAGCTTCAGGGACACGCCCTCGTGCTTGACGGCCTCCTTCTCGATTTCCAGCTGCCGGATCTTGCTGTCAAGCTCGGCAATCGGCTCCGGAACAGAGTTCATCTCAAGACGGAGCTTCGAAGCGGCCTCATCCACGAGGTCAATCGCCTTGTCCGGAAGATACCGTGAGGTGATGTACCTGTGGGAGAGTTCAACGGCTGAAATCAGCGCATCGTCCTCGATTCTCACCTTGTGGTGGTTCTCATATTTCTCTTTAAGACCCCTCAGGATTGAAATGGACTCCGCAGGGGTGGGTTCGTCGACCATCACCATCTGGAACCGCCTTTCAAGCGCCTTGTCGGTCTCGAAATACTTCTGGTACTCGTCGAGGGTGGTCGAGCCGATGGTTCTCAGTTCACCCCTCGCAAGCGCCGGCTTCAGGATGTTGGACGCATCCATCGCGCCTGAGCTTCTTCCGGCCCCGACAAGAGTGTGAATCTCGTCGATGAAGAGTATGACCTCCCCGTCGCTGTCCACGACTTCCTTCACGATGGCCTTGAGCCTTTCCTCGAACTCGCCCTGATACTTCGCGCCGGCAATCACCGCGCCGAGGTCAAGCGAGTAGATTATCCTGTTCTTCAGGTTCTCCGGAACATTCCCGTCCACAATCTTCTGGGCGATGCCTTCGGATATGGCCGTTTTGCCGACACCCGGCTCACCCACGAGTATAGGGTTGTTCTTGGTTCTCCTGCTCAGAATCTGAAGGACTCTTCTTATTTCCTCGTCACGCCCGATGACAGGGTCCAGCTTGCCTTGAGCCGCCCTTTCATTGAGGTTGATGGCGAATTTTTGTAAGTTTTCGTATTTATTCTCCATGTCAAAATTGTATAAAACAGCCGCCTGCTT
>CAVDEO010000052.1:7252-16894 GCA_963607915.1 bacterium | reverse complement strand
GAACGCTTTCATCCGGCAACTGAAGTTGATATGTTGAAACAAAGAGTTTGTTGTCCATACCGGCCTTGGCGTACTCGACCATTTTCTTGCCTTTTTTGGTGCAGAGCAACAGACCGACCGGAGGATTGTCTCCTGACTGCATTTCATGTTCTTTCCAATAGGATACGTAAGAGTTGAGCTGACCGAAGTTCTCGTGAGAAAACGGCTCATTCTTCAATTCCACAATGAGCGAAAAATGTCCGATTCTATTGTAGAACACCAAATCAGGATAATAGTATTCGTCATCGATTATGACTCTCCTCTGACGCGCCTCAAAGCACATACCTTTTCCAAACTCAAGAAGGAATTCCTGAAGATGCCTTATTAGAGCATCTTCAAGGTCAGTTTCAGTCACTACATCCTGTGCCCTCAGACCGAGAAATTCAAAGGTGTATGGTTCGCGAATTTGGAATTGGGCGCAGTCACTTCCAGTCTTGTAGGGAGACAGACATTTCTCCGGATTCCTGCTCAGTCCGACTCTGATATGCAGGTTAGTCCCCATCTGGCGACGGAGTTCTCTTACAGACCAGGTACAGCGCATACATTCCTGCTCGTAAAAGTACCGGACAAGAGGGTCATTGATAGACAAAAGTTCCCTGATGTGAGAAAATGACAACTTACTCACAACATCAAATGGATTGGAAACAAATTCGCGCGACATTGTCGCGCATTTTTCAACAGATTGAGTCTCAGTGATCTGTGATTCGTGTGACACTGCCGCACAAATTGGATTATCAGACACAAATGAAGCCTGGGACAGGTCTCTCTCTCCCTCATACAGATACATAAACTTATCCAATCACGAGGTCCTTGAACTTAGCGTGCCTCTTCTCATCCTGCAGCAGAATGTTCAGCTTGAACTGCCCGTCACGCGCACCCTCGGCGATGCAGCGCTCCTTGAACTTCTCGAACGACTCGAACACGAGACGGTGCGTAATCGGATCCTTGAGCCTGAGCGAATCCCTCTTCGCGAGATACTCTATGTTCTGCTCCTTGAGGAACTTGTCCACGACGAGTGTGAACTTCTCCGCAGCCTCCTGCGGGGTCTCGAGGTCGGCGAACTCATAGTAGAAGTGGTAGGTCGAGAGGTCGAGATCGGCGAATCCGATGAAGAAGCGGGTCTTGAGCCCGGTCTCCTCCTCCGCCCTGTGGACGGCCTCGATGAACTGGCGTTCGTGGAGCTTCTCGCCGGTGATGGTCACGATTCCGTTGATTTTCTGAATCATATGCACAGTCGGCGTGTTGCCGAAATTCGGGCCGGCTTCGAGAAGATCGTTCATATTGTAGCGGTACAGACCTGCGAAAGTCGTCACATAAGGGCAGTAACGCCTGCCTTCCACAAGCTCGTCAAGCTGGAGGAACTTCGGATTCGGGTTGTCCATATCCTCCTCAGCGATGAACTCGTAGTAGTGGTAGTGCGGAAAGAGAACCGTGTTGAGGGTGTCGTCGAGCACGAGTCCGAAGCGGCACTCGGAAGAGAAATAGCCGAACTCCTGATGGAGCATCGTCGGAGGGAAAGAATCCTTGAACTTGTCGAGATAGACCTTGGTGTTTCCGCACTTCCAGGTGTTGAGAATCTGGAGGTTAGGCCAGTAGTGCTTCGGGAGCACACGACCGTATTTCTCCTTCAGCGCACGGAGTTCGGCGGCGCGTTTCGGATTCGGCTTCACGCAGGCTTCAAGCTCTTTGCGGATTTCCGGTTCGAGCTTTATCTTGTCGGAAATCGTTCCGTTCTCGATGTCGGTGACATATTCGTCATAGAACTTGTTGACGTTGTTCTGAAGTTCGACGATGGTGGAAGGATTCGCCGTCACGATGAGGGTGATGTCCTGCTCCACGCCCATACGCATCAGAACATAGTAGCGTGAGTTGTAGTCGGCGATGGAATAGACGCACTGCGGGTTGGAGTAGAGAGCCTTCACGAAGCCCGGGCAGTCGCGCTGGGTCACTCCGGACACCGAGCCATAGACCGTCCCGTCAGGTGCGTAGCCTTCGATGACCTTGCCCACGATGGAGAGAATCTTGCCGCTGAAGACGTTCGGACGGTTCTTGATGAAGTTGAAGAGCCATACCTTGGTCATCTTGCCGTAGATGGTCTTGAGATATTTCTCCGTAATCGGAATCCATTTCGGTTCCGCCGTGGAACCCGAGGTCGTCGCGTAGAGAACCGGTTTCCCCGGGAAGAGGACGTCGGACTCGCCGTGCTTGTGTCTCTCGACATAGGGACGGAAATCCTCGTATTCATTGGGTTTCACGTTCTTCTGCCACAGCGCGAAGAGTTCGTCGTCGGTCTGTGCCGCGAGAATGTCGGCGAAATGGTGTTCCTTGCCGTAAACAGTGTCCTTTGCATATTTGAGGACTTCCCTGAGGGTGTTCGCGCCTGTCTTGCGCGGGTTTTTGCTTGCTTTCTTGAGAGCGAGGTACTGTATTCCTCCGGCCGTGCCGAGGAGGAAGTTCGCCACAAGTTTGTCTTTTGTGCTCATATTTTCTTCGTTTATGTTTCAGTTTCCTTACGCCTCATCCCTGCCACGCCGTTTTTCCCTCGGCGCAAATCCTCGCAAAGTTAATAATAAAAAATAAGATACTGATGTCGGAGCAGGACGGCATAACCATCCGGACATCTCACCGGAGACATAGCAAAGCGGAGCGAAGCGAAGCGACCCAAGGGGTCTGGGGAATACAATCCCCAGTGCCCTGTTTCATGTGCGTGGGGGCTGTCACGAAGTGACTGGGGGTTGAAAAATTAAAAGGGGATGACCCTTTTTAGTCATCCCCCTCCTCTGGTGGAGCGGAAAACGAGACTCGAACTCGCGACCCCGACCTTGGCAAGGTCGTGCTCTACCAACTGAGCTATTTCCGCATTTCGGCACTCCATTCAATCGGAGCAGACCCGTTTAAAGAACTATGTTTTCCCAAATGGGATGACAAAGGTAGGGATAATTTTTAAAATCACAAGCGGCTGGATGAAAAAAATGAAAAATTTGACTACCTTTGCGCCGTTGAAAGCGGCTGGCTTTCATCAGCGCAAAACGGTTATTGAGAATTTTGATGTTTAACTGTACGGAGAACATGCGGTTTTCCGTGCGCAAAAATCTGCATTTATGAAAAAGTATCTTATTCCGGCTGCATTGGTGCTGCTCGGAGCAGCGTTTGCCGGATGCGACAAGGAAGCAAATGACAACGAAAAGAAGCCTCTTCCAGATCCGAAGGTGACAGTGGTGAGTGAAATCCCTGAAATTCCGTTCTACGGAACCGAGTTTGAACTCAAGTTCACGAGCAGCAGGAACTGGATGGTCACAAGCGCCGGTGTCAACGGCTCATACGACTATGATTTCCAGTACTCTCCGACTGCCGGCGAGGCCGGGGAATCGACAATCAAACTGACGTTCCCTAAAAACCACACTCAGGAAGAACTTGAGATCGACCTCGAGATTGCGCTTCTGGACGAAACCTCAAGCACGGCTGGCGCGTTCAAGTACACGTTCCCGACATTCAAGGTTCCGGTCCCGTCCGTGACCGACGCCGCAGGCAATGTCTACAAGGCAGCATATCTTGGGGGCAACTATTGGATGACGGAAAACCTCCGTTATGTCCCGGAAGGCAAGACTGCTTCCGAAAATCCTACGGATAAGAGCGGCTTCTGGTATCCATACACATTGACTGATGTGGAAGTGTATCTTTCCGAGCAAGACAAAAATGGAAAAGATGTATATAAATCGAGGGCTACCGCAAAGGCTGCAAAGGACGAGGAGACCATCAATGCTCAGGGATACCTTTACTCCGCCAACATCTACCTCGGAGACATCACATATGGGGAAGATAACTACACCACATTCGAAGGTGTGCAGGGAATTTGCCCTGAAGGTTGGCATATCCCGACTAAAGCTGATTTCGTGGCATTGTGCGGATATTCTCAATCAGCGTCAGCAGCAGGCATCGAAGAGGAGACAGACACTGCCGCTCCTTTCTATTCTCAAGATTATAAAAGCGGCAAATACGGCAATGCGGTGGAATGCGGATGGAATCCCGTGTTGTCCGGGTTCAACTCAAACGGGACGGCATACAATGCGACTGTCATAACAAAATTGAACTCTACAAAAGAAGATCTTTTTGAAAAGCAGGCGATGACTTATTGGGCAGGGTCAACAGGATATAATAAGACACAAGTATGGTCAATGACGACTACATTCACTCTTACGGGTTATCCGGAAGGCAGACTTCACACCGCTTTCAACAATGCGGCCAATGGGGTCGCAGTCCGCTGCGTGATGGACAAGGCCGCCGAGTAACATCCTCTGAACCAAACAGAAAAGCCGACCGCGAGGCCGGCTTTTTTGTTATCTGTACTTCTCATACTCCGGCATCGCCAGCGCCGACAGCACCTCCTTCACTTTGCCGTCATTCTTCGGGCAAATGAGCAACACGTCCTCGGTGTCAATCACGATGTAGTCCGAAAGCCCTTTGACTGCAAGCAACTTGTTCTTGTCCGTGCTCAGGGCGAGAACCCGATGGCAGCCCTGAAGCAGCTTCGGGTTGTCGAACACCACATTGCCGCCCTCGTCCTTGCCGGGGGTGTAGTCATAGACGGAGGCCCAGTTGCCTATGTCGATCCAGTTGAAATCACACGGCATAATCCACGCATTTTCCGTGCGTTCGAGCAGACCGTAGTCGAACGAAGTCCACGGGCAGTCGGTGTAGACCCTTTCGATGAAAGGCTTCTCCTGCACCGTCCCGAGGAGCTTTTCCCAGCCTTTGAAAAGAGCGGTCACTTCCGGGCTGTTGGTTTCCATCTCGTCCTTCAGCCCTGCGGCATGCGCGACGAACATCCCCGAGTTCCAAAGAAACTCCCCGCTGTCAACGAAAACTTTGGCGAGTTCCCTGTCCGGCTTCTCGGTGAAAGTCTTGACCTTGACCGGAGAACCTATGCTTATGTTCCCCTTGCCTCCGGCGACCTGAATGTAGCCGTAGTTGCTGTCAGGACGGTTCGGGACTATGCCGAGCGTGATGAGCACGTCCGCGCTCTCCACAAATTCGAGCGCCCTGCCGGCGAGTTTCTTGAAGACCTCCGAATCGGAGATGTAGTTGTCCGACGGCGAGAAGATTATGTTCGCTTCCGGATTCCTCTTGAGAATCGTGTAGGTCGCGTAGGCTATGCACGGAGCAGTGTTTCTGGTGTACGGCTCAAGAAGCAGGTTCTCCGCCGGAAGCTCCGGAATCTGTTCCCGCACGGTGTCCGCGAATCTGGCGGATGTCACCACAATCACGTTCTGCGCCGGGATGAAGTTCAGAAAGCGTTCATAGCTGTGGCGGATCAGACTTTTGCCGAGATACGCCAGGTCGAGGAACTGTTTGGGGCGGTTGCTGCGGCTGACGGGCCACAGGCGCTGGCCGTAGCCTCCCGCCATGATGACGCAGTATGAGTTATCTTTATTCATAATTTCAGTGTTTTTGAAGATCTTTTTGGCCCATATCCATTTTTTCATCGGTCACATACGCCCGGTATGCTCCCTCTTCGAAAATGAATCTGTCCTCAAAAATCTCATTCAAAACTTTTTTGAAGATCTTTTGGACCCATATCCTCCGGCTACCGGTACATCGGGATGAATGCCTGAGGGATGTACTCCAATTCCGCGACTTCCCCTGCAACAGTCACGCCGACAATGTCGAAAAACGCCTCGCAGTCCGAAAATTTCCGGTAGGCCTCTTCTTTGAGGAAGCGCTTCGCCGCTTCGATGACTTTGCGCTGTTTCGGCGAATTGACCGTCTCCTGCGGGAGAATTTCCGGGTTTATGCGCGTGCGGACTTCGACAAAATGGATGCCGTCAGCGTCGAGTGCCACGATGTCGAGTTCGTAGTGCCCGCTGCGCCAGTTCCGTGCGAGAATCGAGAAGCCTTTCCCTTCGAGGTAGTCCGCCGCCATATCCTCACCGAACTTTCCGGTCGTCTGTCTGCTGTTCATCACAAATCTCCACCAATTTATTTTTTAACGCTTACTTACTTCACAAATCTTCATCAGCCGACATTCTGACGCTCCACGGTCTGACACCTGCCAAACCGCCCAACCGCTTCAGTCAAATGTCACAATCGTGACCCCTGTCCCCCCGAACTGTATGTGCTCGTCCCTGACCGACGCGATTCCCGGGGTGGCGCGCAGCAGTTTCTGCACCTCCTCGCGCAGAGCCCCGGTGCCCTTGCCGGTGATGATGCGTACGGACGGAACCGAGAGCATCAGCGCATCATCGACATAGTGCATGACCTTCTCGACCGCCTCTCCGACCCTTTCCCCGCGTATGTCAAGCTCCGGGGAGAAGTTCAGCTTGCGCTCGGCAATCGACGAGTCGAACTTGACCTTGGAGACATTGCGGTTCTCGCTGCGGGTGGCCTCCTTATACTCGTTCGAGGTGATGCGCTCCACCCTGTCCTGCGGAATCTTCGACGAGATGTTGCCGATGTTCACGAAAACTGCCTTGGCGGAAACCCTCGTAACCTCGCCCACAAGCCCGTTGTCCTTCACGCGGACTTTCTCCCCCGGCTTGAGCGGCGCATTGCGGAACGCGTCCTGACGCGCCTTCTCCTCGGCCTCCCTGACAAGCCGCTCCTTCTCCGCTCCGTCGGCCCGTGCGGCGGCTCTTGCCGCACGGCGCGAGCGCCTCTCGTCAATCTGGCGTATCTTCTTCTCTATGTAGTCGTCCTTCTCTTTCTGCTCTTTCTCTTTCTTCGCCGCAAGCATGGACATGAAATTCTGCAGATCCTTGCGCGCCTCCTGCGTACTCTCCTTCTGCGCCTGCTTCTCCCGAATCGTGCGTATCGTATTCTCCACCTGACGGTTCGCCCCCTTCACAATCTCCTCCGCCTCGCGGTGCGCCTGGTCAAGCACGTCTTTCTTAAGCTGCTTTATGTTCTGGAGTTCCTTCTGGTAGCGGTCTGTGATGTCCTCCAGTGTCCTGTCCGTATTCCTTATCCTTTCCAGTTTCTCGTCCAGAACCTTGCGGTTGCGGGCGATACGGCGCAGATTCCTCTCTATGTCGACATATTCCTCTCCCGCCCTCGTCTCCGCATCTTTCACAATCTGTTCCGGCAGCCCCATCTTGCGGGCGAGTTCAAAGGCGAACGAATTGCCAGGCAGCCCCACCTCCAACTTGAAGAGCGGCAGGATGTTCTTCGCGTCGAACATCATCGCTCCGTTTATGACTCCGGTCTGCCCGGATGCGTAGAACTTGAGGTTGGTGTAGTGGGTGGTAATCACGCCATAGACCCCTCTGCGGTCGAGTTCGGCGAGAATGGCCTCCGCAATCGCCCCTCCGGCGGCCGGCTCAGTCCCGCTTCCGAACTCGTCGATGAGCACGAGGGTTCTGGAGTCCGCTTCCGCCAGCACCCGTTTCATGTCGGCGAGGAAGGAACTGTAGGTGCTGAGGTCGTTTTCGATGGACTGGTCGTCACCGATGCTCACCATAATCCTGTCGAAGACCATCAGCTCCGAGGTTTCCGACATCGGGATGAGCATCCCCCACTGGAACATATACTGAAGCAGCCCGAAAGTCTTGAGACAGACCGACTTGCCTCCCGCGTTAGGCCCTGAAATCAGCAGAATGTGCTTCTCCGGGGTGAGGCTCGCGCTGAGCGGGACAATCTGCCTGCCGTCTTTCTTCAGATTCTTCTCCAGCAGCGGGTGACGGGCCTTGCGCAGGTTCAATTCCCCATTGTCCGAAACTATCGGCATTCCGCAGACGAAGTCCAGCGCGACCTGCGCCTTCGCCATCAGGAAATCGATTTCCCCGATGAATATCGAGGCCTCGATGAGTTCCGGGACATACGGACGCAGAAATTCCGTAAATTCATAGAGTATGCGGACGATTTCCCTCTGTTCGGCGAATTTCAGCTCGCGTATCTCGTTGTCGAGTTCGACGACTTCCGCAGGCTCGATGTAGGTGGTTTTCCCCGACGCCGACTCGTCATAGACAAATCCCGACAGCTTCTTTTTGTTCGCGGACTGCACCGGAATGAGCATTTTCCCGTCCCGCACGGTCACCGTCGCATCCCCGTCGACAAGCCCCTCCTCCTTCGCTTTCCGGAGAATGAGGTTTATCCTCTTCGATATGCTTCCCTCCTTGTCTCTCAATGACTTGCGTATGGCGTAGAGTTCGTCGGACGCGGTGTCCCTGACTTCGGAATATTTGTCGAGAATCCCGTCTATGCGGCGCTGCACTTCGGAAAAATTCATTATTCCGCCGGCCATCCGCTTGAGGTTCGGATAGACCCCGTCTTTCACGTCCCCGAAGAACGCCGTCAGTTTGCGGAGGGTGTCGAGCGTCGTCTTGAGTTTTCGGAGGGAAAGAAGGTCTATGGATATGGACGACTTTTCGAGGGGGCGGAGAAATTCTATGGAATCGATATATCCGTTTGTCGGGAAATTCTCCTCGAACATCATTATCAGCCTCATCTCGTCCGTAAGGCGCAGACGTCTCGTGATTTCTGACGGCGATGTCGAGAACTGCTCGTCGGCCACGCGGCCTGCGGCATATTCGGTGGAGCACTTTGCGGCGATTGTCTCCCTTATCCGGTCGAAGCCGAGTTTCTGTTCAATTCCCATCTTCTGTCCTCCGGAGATTATTTCATTGCCTCGCTAAGCAGCAGTTTAAGCTCGTTGAGGTTGTTTATCCCGGTGTGTTTTCCGTCCCTGAAGAAAGTTATGTGTCCGGTTTCCTCGGAAACGACAACCACTGAAGCGTCGGTCACTTCCGAGATTCCGGCCGCGGCCTTGTGCCTCATCCCGAACTGCGGAGGAAGGTCGCGCTCACTTATCGGAAGCGTGCATCGGGCGGCCTCCACGCGGTTTCCGCTGATAATCACGGCACCGTCGTGCAGCGGAGAGTTCTTGAAGAAGAGATTCATCAGCAGGCGGCGGTTCACAATCGCGTCGATTCTGTCTCCGGTCTCGATTATGGACTCCAGCGACGACATCCCGGGAATCACAATCAGCGCTCCCGTCTTGGTCTCGGACATCGAGTTGCAGGCTTCGGCGATTTCCTTCACCGTGTCTCCGCTTGCGGCAGTGTTCCCTCCGCCTCCGAACAGCTGTCTCAGAAAGCTGCCCCCCTTCTTCCCGATCATATATTTCTGTCCGAAGTGCATGAGGAAGCGGCGGATTTCCGGTTGGAAGATGACAATCAGCGCCAGTGAACCGACATCGAGTATGACGGTCAGGAGTTCGGTCATCATCTTCATCCCGAGGGCGGAGACTATGACCTTGGCGAAGAACAGGGTGATGATGGCGATGAGTATGTTCATCGCGGATGTCCCGCGGATTGACTTGAAGGCATAGAAAATCACGAGGGCGATCAGGAATATGTCCAGAAGGTCCGTGAATGAAAAATTCAGGAAATCGAATGCTCCAAGTATCATGTTTGTCATCAGTTCCGTCTCCCGTCTGCGGGTTTCGGATGCAAAGTTAAGATTTTCTTGCCATATCGATTCATATATTTTGTCATACGCTTCATTTTGTCATGTTCATATTTGGTGGCGGGATTCCGGTTCCGGCGTTCGGACTTCGTGGAAAATCACTATATTTGCAGGTTGATGCTGTTTGCGGCATACGAATATGTC
>CAVDEO010000052.1:0-7195 GCA_963607915.1 bacterium | reverse complement strand
ATATGAATATGTCGATATGAATATATCAATATGAATATGTCATACGAATATGTCGATATGAATATGCCATACGAATATGTCATACGGAACAAGATCAGAATTAGAATAAGTCATACGGGTCATGAAAGAGAAGATTGATGCCATACTCTCTGAAATAGAGGGTCTCAAGGGTCTGAAAGAACAGGAAATCGAGGCGGCGAGAGTGCGCCTTCTCGGAAAGAAGGGGGAAATCACCCAGCTTTTCGACGAATTCCGGGGGGTCGCTCCGGAAATGAAGCGCGAGTTCGGCCAGAAGCTGAACCAGCTCAAGCAGGCGGCCACGGCGAAGATTGAGGAACTCAAGGAGGCGGCCGCGTCTCAGCAGACCGCATCGGGGCCGTCTTTCGACTGCACCCTTCCGGGCGATCCGGTTGCTCTCGGCTCGCGACATCCGGTTTCAATCGTGAGGGAGGAAATCGTCGAGATTTTCCGCAAGTTCGGCTACGATGTCGCCGAAGGTCCGGAAATCGAGGACGACTGGCACGTCTTCGAGGCGCTGAACTTCCCTCCGGAGCATCCCGCACGCGACATGCAGGACACTTTCTTCGTGACTTCCGGGCACAATCCGGTACTTCTCCGCACCCACACCTCGTCAGTTCAGGTCCGTGCGATGGAGAAGCTGCCCCTCCCGATCCGCATAGTATGCCCGGGCCGCGTTTTCCGAAATGAGGCCATCTCCGCCCGTGCCCACTGCATCTTCCATCAGGTCGAGGGACTCTACATCGATGAGGGAGTGACCTTCGCCGACATGAAGCAGGCCATCCTCCTCTTCGCCCGCGAAATGTTCGGCCCGGAGACGAAAATCCGTATGCGCCCGTCATACTTCCCGTTCACGGAGCCTTCCGCAGAGGTTGACGTGAGCTGCAACATCTGCCACGGCAAGGGCTGCAACATCTGCAAGGGCACGGGCTGGCTCGAAATCCTCGGCTGCGGCATGGTCGATCCGAACGTGCTTGAAGCCTCCGGCATCGACAGCAGGAAGTACAGCGGCTTCGCCTTCGGGATGGGTGTCGAGCGCATAGCCATGCTCAAATGGCAGGTCAAGGACCTCCGCAACTACTTCGAAAACGACCTCCGCTTCCTCAAGGAGTTCGAGACTTCAATCTGAAATCAGACGCAATTGCTTAATTTGAGATGACATCCGGTCTGATATAGAAACAATCTCTTATACAATCTGTTATGAAAGAAAATTCTTTTTTTGCATTTTTGGCCGGTGCGGCTGTGGGTGCTGCGCTCGGACTCGCTTTCGCTCCGGAAAGGGGTGAGGTTACACGCCGCAGGGTGAAGGATGCCGCCAAGGGCGGATGCGATGCAGTTCACAATGCTTTGGACTCACTTGAGGAGGCTCTCGCAGAAACTCTCGGGGAGACTGAGGACGGGCAGGACGCTGAGGGGGAGGAAGGGAAAAATATCGAGATTGCGTGATAATAGCGTAGAATTGCGCAATAATTTTGTGTGATAATGGATAGTCCTCTCATCAAATCCGCAGAAGAACTGGTGTCCGGAACTGCGGAATATGTCAATATTAAGATTGACGACCTGAAGCTCCGGACAGCCAAGGCTCTTTCGGTCACTCTTGACAAACTGCTGCTTTCCATAGTCTTCCTCACGCTCGGAGGCATCGTGCTCATGGCACTGGCCTTCGGCGGGGTGCTGCTGATCGGGAAACTGTTGGGAAACTACGCGGCAGGAGCGTTCATCGTCGCCGCATTCTTCCTTCTCGTCATGCTGGTTCTTTTCTTCCTGAGGAAAAAACTTTTCCTGAACGGGCTTGTGCGGATGTTCATCGGACTGTTCTTCGAGGACGAAGAAGGAGGTGAGAAATGAGATATTCCGAAATCCGGGACATTGATTCCCTCGACAAGGCCTGCCTTGCGGCTGCGGAAAAGTCGGCCGCCAAGAAGACCGAAGTTCTTGACAGCCTTAAGAATGTGCGCGAAAGCTGTACTGCGGCGCGGCTGCTCGCCCTCGGTTTGCGCGGAGTCTCCTCGAGCGTGCCGTACGACCGGATTGTGCTTGCGGCCATACGGTTTATAAAATCCAGATTATAAAACGCACCCGAGTTCGAGGTATATAAAAGGGTCAATATGAAAAGGATCGTTTTACAACTTTTTGCAGCGGCGGCATTGACCGTGCTCGCGGCATCGTGTGACAAGGAAAAGACTGAAGAGCCGGGACTTTCGGCGAGCGTCGTTTCGATTACGGCAGAAACATGGGACATTGACTATACGGCACAGAGCGTGAAGGTCGGCTTCACTGTCGAAAATCCCCGCGAAGGAGTTGAGGTTTCGTTCACGACAAGGGCGAGTTGGGTGAAGATAGGCGTTCCGGCCGGCGGAGAGGTGGTGCTTGAGATTTCGGAGAATGACTCTCGGACAGAGCTGCGCACGGCGCAGGTTTTCGTAGGCTATGATGACCTTGACCCTCAGATATTCACATTGACACAGGACTATCTCCACGCCAGGATTGTGCTCAGCCGTGAAAATGAGTCTGTTGATTGCCAGGCGCAGGAGGTGTCCGTGCCTGTTGAGATTCAGGATCCGGTTGAGGGCGGAATCCTCACTGCGGAAGCCGGCTCGGAATGGCTCTCAGCCGAACCGGAGAACGGCGTGGTTAAAATCACGGTGCAGGAAAATGCGACAGGCGGGGAGCGGTCGTCCGCAGTGACGCTGGGTTATCCCGGAGCCGAGCGGGTGAGCCTGACCATTGTCCAGAAGGCTGTGAAGGAATACGAAATCATTACGGGCATAAAATGGGCTCTGAACAACTGCGGCTACACCGAAGAAAACCCGTATGGGCTGCTGTACAACTGGAAGGAGCGCGAGACGGCCTGTCCGGAAGGCTGGCGACCGGCAGACTATAAGGAAATGGGCATACTTTTTTCCAACGCGTCGGAGTGGACCTCCCATAACGGCGTGAACGGAAGGTGGTATTCGGGAAAAACGGAATATGCCGAGGGCGTCCCTTCGGTTTTCCTCCCGGCCTCGGGCAGCAGCAGGTCAGGCGAAATGCGCTATGTCGGCGAGTGGGGGTATTATTGGACAGATGAGCTGACTAACGGCGGTGCCAGTGCACGCTGCCGCTGGTTCACAGAAAAGGATGAAGGTTATTATGGCACCTCCAACTTTAGCACGACAAATGAAGAGTTGCGAATCTCGCTCCGTTGCGTGAGGGACTGAAGATTTTTCCAAAATTTCGCGTAATCCATTGAGAAATAAAAATTTAATCGTATATTTGCAGCCCGCAAAAATGCTTTGCGGGCTGTAATGTATTTATAATCAATTAATTAATCAACCAATGCCTGGATTAATTGGAAAGAAAATCGGAATGACTTCCGTTTTCGGTGCTGATGGAAAAAATCTTCCATGCACCGTCATTGAGGCTGGTCCATGTGTTGTCACGCAAATCCGTACAGTCGAGAAAGATGGTTATGCCGCTGTACAGCTTGCCTATGACGAAATCTCAGAGAAACATGCCAGCAAGCCTCTCAAGGGGCACTTTGAAAAGGCAGGAACCACCCCTAAGCGCAAACTCGTCGAGTTCAAGGCGGATTTCGCTCAGGATCTCAAGCTCGGCGACACTCTCACGCTGACTGATGTCTTCGCGGACACCACATTCGTCGATGTCGTCGGAACATCAAAGGGTAAGGGATTCCAGGGAGTCGTGAAGCGTCACGGCTTTGCGGGAGTCGGCGGCACCACACACGGTCAGCACAACCGTCTCCGTCACCCGGGTTCTCTCGGAGCATGTTCATGGCCTTCACGCGTGTTCCCGGGAATGCGTATGGCAGGTCAGATGGGCAACGAAAGGGTGAAGGTGTTCAACCTTCAGGTAATCAAGCTCATCCCTGAGAACAATCTCATCGTAGTCAAGGGTTCCGTACCGGGAGCCAAGGGTTCTTATGTAATTTTGGAGGACTAAGCTATGGAATTATCAGTAATTAAGATTGACGGAACAGAATCCGGAAAGAAGGTGGTCCTCAACGACGAGATCTTCGGCATCACTCCGAACGATCACGCGATTTACCTTGACGTCAAGCAGTATCTCGCAAACCAGCGTCACGGCAATGCCAAGACGAAGGACCGCAGCGAGGTTGCCTACAGTACAAGAAAGCTCATCCGTCAGAAAGGTTCAGGCGGTGCGCGTCACGGCAGCTTGAAGGCGAACATCTATGTGGGCGGTGGCCGCGTGTTCGGTCCGAAGCCTCACTTCTACGGCTTCAAGCTCAACAAGAAGCTCAAGCAGCTCGCCCGTTTCTCAGCCCTTTCATACAAGGCGCAGGAGAACGCAATCGTTGTCGTGGAGCCGTTCACGATGGACGCGCCAAAGACAAAGGAGTTCATCAAGATTCTCGGCAACATCAAGGCCGGCGACAGGAAAGTGCTCTTCGTGCTTCCTTCGAACTCCGACAACATTTACCTTTCATCACGTAACCTTCCTGAAGTGAACGTCACCACCGTTGACGAAATCAACACCTACGCGATTATGAATTCAAATTCGCTGGTGCTCGTCGATGGCGTACAGGACATTCTCGCCGCAAGGATCAAACGCTAAAAAGAGATGGGAATTTTAATTAAGCCAATAGTAACTGAAAAGATGACGGTTCTGGGCGAAAAGTTGAACCGCTACGGCTTCATCGTCGATCGTGAGGCCAACAAACTTCAGATTAAGGCTGCCGTAGAGCAGGCCTACAACGTGACAGTCGCTGATGTGAACACCATCAACTATCACGGAAAGAAGAAATCCCGCTACACAAAGGCCGGTATGCTCCGTGGCCGCATGAACCACTTCAAGAAAGCTATCGTGACCCTCGCCGGCGAGGACAAGATTGATTTCTACAGCAACATCTAAGGAGGAAACGGTTATGGCAGTAAGAAAATTCAAACCGGTAACTCCGGGACAGAGAAACAAGGTAATCAGCGCGTTTGACGACATTACCTGCAAGAAACCTGAGAAATCACTCCTCGAACCTCTCAAGAGCTCCGGCGGACGCAACAATCAGGGAAAGATGACCATGCGCTACATCGGCGGCGGTCACAAGAAGATGTACCGTGTAATCGACTTCCTCCGCGCGAAGGACGACTGCAAGGCTACAGTCATGACAATCGAATATGACCCGAACCGCAGCGCGCGCATCGCGCTCGTGCAGTACGAGGACGGAGTGAAGAAGTACATCATCGCTCCGAACGGACTCAAGGTAGGTCAGGTCATCGTTTCCGGTCCGGGAGTCGCTCCCGAGGTCGGCAACGCTCTCCCTCTCGGGGAAATTCCGTTAGGTACGCTTGTTCACAACATCGAGCTTCGCCCGGGTCAGGGCGCCGCAATGGCGCGTTCTGCCGGAACTTACGCCCAGCTCGCCGCACGTGAGGGCAACTACGCCATCCTTCGTCTTCCTTCAGGCGAGACGAGAATGGTGCTCTGCACCTGCCGTGCGACTGTCGGAACAGTGTCAAATCCGGATCACAATTTGGAGTCGCACGGAAAGGCGGGACGCAGAAGATGGCTCGGCCGTCGTCCACGCAACCGCGGCGTAGTCATGAACCCTGTCGATCACCCTATGGGTGGTGGTGAAGGCCGTGCATCCGGTGGACATCCGCGTTCACGCAAGGGCATGCCGGCAAAGGGCTACAAGACACGTAATCCTAAGGCTACTTCAAACAAGTTCATTATTGAGAGAAGGAAAAAATAACGGAATAAAACTTAAGAGATTATGAGTCGTTCATTAAGAAAAGGTCCTTATATTCAGGAAGCCCTTGAAAAGAGAATTCTTGCTATGAATGAGGGTAGCATGAAGAAAGAGGTTGTCAAGACTTGGTCACGTGCAAGTATGATCTCTCCTGATTTCGTCGGTCACACCATCGCAGTTCATAACGGAAATAAGTTTATTCCTGTTTATGTCACTGAAAACATGGTCGGACACAAACTCGGGGAGTTCGCGCCTACCAGAACATTCAGAGGCCACTCGGGCAATCGTAAATAATTTTAAATGAGAAAGTAATTATGGGAGCTCGTAAAAGACAAATGGCCGAGAGGCAGAAAGAAATAAAGAGGCAGACAGCCATCGCGAAGGCGAATGACGTTCCTACATCTCCGCGCAAGATGCGTCTCGTTGCAGACATCATCCGCGGCGTTGAAGTGAACCGCGCCCTCGACATCCTCAAATTCTCCAAGAAACACGCTTCAGTCACGCTTCAGACGCTCGTACGCAGCGCCATCGCCAACTGGGAGGCGAAGAATCCGGAGGATACGAAGGAACTCGACAACGGTAATGTTTACATCAAGACCATCATGGTCGATGAAGGCCGCACACTCAAGAGAATCCGTCCTTGCCCGCAGGGAAGGGCCGGCAGGATCCGCAAGCGTTCCAACCACATCACTGTGATTCTTGACGTCAAGGAACCATCAACATCAGTGGAGGAATAAGAATATGGGACAGAAAACAAATCCTATCAGCAACAGAATCGGTATCACCCGTGGTTGGGACTCTAACTGGTGTGGTGGTAACTATGCGGAGAAAATCGCGGAGGACTACAAAATCCGCAAATATCTTGAAAGCCGTCTCGCGAAGGCAAGCCTTTCAAAGATTGTGATTGAGCGCACTCTCAAGCTCATCACCGTGACAATCCACGCGGCAAGACCGGGTGTCATCATCGGAAAGGGCGGCTCCGCCGTCGACCAGCTCAAGGAAGAGCTCAAGAAGGTGACTTCAAAGGATGTCCAGATTAACATCTATGAGGTGAAGAAGCCGGAGGTTGACGCGCACATCGTGGCGGATTCAATCGCACGCCAGATTGAGGGTCGTGTTTCTTACCGCCGTGCAATCAAGATGGCCATCGCCTCCACCATGCGTGTCGGAGCAGAGGGCATCAAGGTTCAGATCAGCGGCCGTGTAGGCGGCGCCGAGATGGCGAGAAGCGAGATGATCAAGGAAGGCCGTACACCGCTCCACACTTTCCGTGCGGACATCGACTATGCGCTCGCGGAGGCTCACACCAAGGTGGGCGTTCTCGGAGTGAAGGTCTGGATCTGCAACGGCGAGGTCTATGGCAAGAGGGATCTCTCTCCTAACGCAGGCATCGCGGCACAGCAGGCTCAGGGCGGCTCCAGCCGTGGAGGCGACCGCAGGGGTGACCGTCGCGGTGACCGTCGTGACCGC
>CAVDEO010000051.1:0-17082 GCA_963607915.1 bacterium | reverse complement strand
CCGACTCCACTTTGTTCCGTCGGGCGACTCCGTTCCTCCGTTCCACTCCGTCACTTCATCGCGGCGGCTCGTGCCGCCTTGCCGGCATCTGTCTCGTAGGCGTTCTTTTACAGCGAACTGCCGCCGATGAAGCCGCGGAGGAGGGAGGTGGCGGGGACTTCCTTGTCGGAGACGGGGAAGAAGTAGTGGAGGAAGCGGAGCAGACGGTGAGCCTCGCTGTACTCCGGGCAGTTTTTCGGGATGGTGCGGAGAATCTGTTCCGCGTGGGGGCGGAGGACGGCGAACTCCACGAGGTAGGCGGAGTTGAACAGCACATCGGCGCATTCCTGGAACGGATAAATCCATTCGACCTCTGCGCGGCGCACATTCGGCCAGTTGCTGATGGTCTGCCGCGGGCTGAACGCGCCCTTGTTGTAGTCGCGCACTATGCGTCGAAGAAGACGGTTGTCGCTGGTCGGGATGCCGTTGTGGTCATCGACCGAGATGCTCGTGATGGTGTTGATGAAGATGCTGAACTTGCTTTCTGACGGGACCTTGTCGGTCAGTTTCGGGTTCAGCGCGTGGATGCCCTCCACGAGCAGGACGGTGTCTTCATCGAGTTTCAGCGTCTTGCCGTTGTACTCGCGTATTCCAGTGACGAAATTGTATTCCGGGACCTGTACTGTCTCCCCGGCGAGCAGCCTGAGTATGTCCTGCTGGAGAGCTTCGTGGTCAACGGTGTCGAAGTTGTCGAAATCGTAGTTCCCGTCCGGAAGTTTCGGTGTGTCGAGCCGGTTTACGAAATAGTCGTCCGTGGAGAACGAAATCGGATGCAGCCCGCAGGCTTTGAGCTGGACGCTCAGGCGCTTGCAGAATGTGGTCTTGCCGCTGCTCGTCGGCCCGGTGATGAGAACGAGCCTCACCGGTGCATCGGAGTGGAAACGCCGGTCAATCTCCTCGGCAATCTGCACTATCTTCTTCTCCTGCAGCGCCTCCGCGACTTGAATCAGTTCGCTGGCACGTCCGCTCTGACAGGCGATGTTCACATCTCCCACAGTATTGAGCCTCATAATATTGTTCCACCTGATGTTCTCGGCGAACATCCCGAATGTCTTCGGCTGTTCAGTGAACGGGGCGAGTTTCTCGGGGTGATGGCGGTCGGGGATTCTCAGCAGCATCCCCTCGCGGTAGGACTCCAGCGACCAGTCTTTCAGATAGCCAGTCGAGGGGACGAGCGGACCGCAGTAGCAGTCTATGCAGTCTCCGAGTGTGAAATACTCGACATAGACCGGCTGTGTCGTCTCGATGAGTTTGGTCACGTCGTTGCGGTTCTCCTTTCTGAACAGGTCTCCGGCTTCGGCGGCCTGCGCCTCTACGCTGCGGAACGGGAGGTCTTCTTCCACGATTTCCTCCATCCTGCGCCTTATCCGGACCGTGTCGTTTTCATCGGCCCAGCTGCCGTCGTTTTTTATGACCGCACAGAAAAAGCCTTTGGATATTGGCCTTTTCAGATAGGTCCGGCTTCCGGGGAAAAGGTCTCTCGCCGCCTTGTACAGGAGAAAGCACAGCGAATTGCTGTAGACGCTGCGTCCGCTGTAGCTGCGGTAGTCGAGAAATTCCACGTCACAGTTGTTGTAGAGCCGGAAAGTCAGTCCATGGATGACATTGTTGACCTTTGCCGCAAGGATGGAATAGGGCTTGTCGAAACTGAACTCACCGACTGCATCAAGCAGGGGCGTGCCTTCCTGAAATTCCTTGAAAGTGCGGGTGTTCCCGCAGAAAACCTTGACCATTTGAACGTTACTGAAGATTTTGTCCGTTATGCCGGCGCATTTTCGAAAAAATGGGGATTTCCCCGTCATTCCGGTCGCAAAATTAGGAAAAAATATGCTAACTTTGCGCCTCAGAACTGAAGATGCCGAACATTTTATCTTTCGAAATCATATCGGCCTCGGATGAATCCAAAACAAACAAATATTTTATGAGTACAGTCCACATTATCGACCACCCGATGATTCAGCACAAGCTGAGCATCATGCGTGACAAGAACACAGGTTCAAAGGATTTCAGGCAGCTTCTGACGGAGATTTCACTTTTCATGGGCTATGAGGTCACCCGCGACCTTCCGCTTACGACCCGCGAGATTGAAACCCCGATATGCAAAATGAACGCACCCAAGGTTTCCGGTAGGAAACTCGCGATTGTCCCGATTCTGCGTGCCGGGATGGGTATGCTTGACGGAATGCTCACGCTGGTGCCGGTCGCCAAGGTCGGTCACATCGGACTTTACCGCAATGAGGAGACCCACGAGCCGGTGGAGTACTACTGCAAGCTTCCGGAGGACATCCAGCAGAGGCTCGTGATTGTCACCGACCCTATGCTCGCCACCGGAGGAAGTTCATGCGACGCGCTGACGATGCTCAAGAAGCACGGCTGCACCAACATACGCCTGATGTGCCTCGTGGCTGCTCCGGAGGGACTGAAAAAAGTTCAGGCGGCCCATCCTGACGTTGACATCTATGTCGCCGCAGTGGATGAGCGCCTGAATGAGAACGCCTACATCGTGCCTGGTCTCGGTGATGCCGGCGACCGAATATTCGGCACAAAATAGGGGGCGGGGCGCCTTGCATCTCATCCTTTTATGCATCCCCTCTATCTAAAAAAATGAAAGGTTGGCTTGGAGTTCTCCGTGCCAACCTTTTGTTGTGATATACTTAGATGAATATCCCTATTTTCTGTGTTTCTTGCCGCCTTTTTTCTTGCGGCGGTTGAGAATCAGGGCGATGACGATGGCGACTGCCGCGACTGCTATGCAGATGTAGGTGAAGTAGCCGGCGTTGTCGCCCTTGACCCTTGACCACATCTTGAGAAGCTCCTCGGTGCGGTCGCCGCTGTCGTGCATCATGCCGCAGTGCGCGATGACTGAAGCGTCAGGATACATCACAGGGTTCAGGCAGACCGACTTGGCCGCGTCCCCGAAGAAGTAGCTTGCGTCGAGCGGAGCGTAATCGTCGTCGGTCATCGCCTCGAGTATCCCGTCACCGCCGAGTGCGCTCACATATCCTATCACGTCCATGTTGCGGATTGCGTTCTCCGGAATGCAGAGGAAGTCGATGAAGTAGCGGGCCGCCTGCACATTCTTCGCGTATTTCGGAATCACCCATCCGTCGAACCATACCGTGCTGCCTTCAGACGGAACGGCATAGTCGAGCGTCACCCCGACCTTGGCGGCCTCGTCGATGGCCCACTGCGCATCGCCGCTCCAGGAGAGGTTGATCCAGCCTTTCTCCTTGGTCATCGCCTCCTTGCCGAAGTCGGCCTCCCATCCGAGCACATTGCCTTTGACCTCATTGAGGTAGTTCTCCACCATCGCGATGGACTCGTCGGAGGAGTCGCAGCAGACATCCTGCAGCGAAACCTCGCCGGACGCAATCTGATCCTTGTGGAGGGCGATGTTGAGCGAGGTGTATACGTCCCTGAACGCGTCCTTCACGAAGATTTTGCCCTTGAACTTCGGATTCTTCAGGCAGTCCCAGGACGACGCCTCCTCGCGGGTGACATATTTCGGATTGTAGAGTATTCCCGTCGTCCCCCACATATACGCCACGACATAATCCTCGGCATTCTTGCCCGAACTTTCGATTTCTCCGAGCTTTTCCTTCATGAACGGAGCCACGTTCACGGTGTAGTCAGGCGTGCCGCCGAAGTCGCGGCTGATCGGAAGGAGAAGGTCCTGACGGAGCATACGCTCTATGATGTAGTCCGACGGACATACGACATCGAAATCCTCGTGACCGAGTTCAATCTTCGAAAGCATAATCTCGTTCACGTCGAAGAGCTGGTAGATTATTTCCACCTCCTCTCCGGTCTGTTCCCTGTACCAGCTTTTGAACTCTTCGAGCAGATCCTCGTCGATGTAGTCAGCCCAGTTGTAGATTTTGAGGGTGTGAGCCCTGTCGGCGGCGCCGCATACCATCGCCGCTCCGAAAAGAATGCCCGCGAGAGCGGATAAGAACCTTTTCATTTCCTGTTTGATTTGATTGACCTTATGTTTATGATAATCAGAAGAATGAGCACGAATACGAAGATGAGCGTCATAATCGGGCGTATCTCCGGCGTGAGACCTCCCTTGCGCGCGTCGGCGTAGATGTAGGTCGAGAGGGTTTCGAGGCCTCCGTTGCCCTTGGTGAAGAGCGTGACGGCGAAGTCGTCGATGGAGAGGGTGAACGCGAGTATGAATCCGGAAATCATTCCCGGCTTAATCTGGGGCACAATGACTTTGCGCATCGCCTGCGAAGGGGAGGCTCCGAGGTCGAGCGCCGCCTCGTAGATGTTGGACGGCATCTGGCGGAGTTTCGGCATTATGCTCAGTATCACATACGGAGTGCAGAACGAGACGTGGGCGAGAATCACCGTGGTGTAGCCCTGGCTGACGCCGAGCGCGACGAACAGCAGGAAGAGCGAGATACCGGTGATGATGTCCGGGTTGAGCATCGGGATGTTGTTGAGCGCGGTCATGACTTTGCGCCTGCGTCCGTGCAGGTTGTAAATCCCTATCGCTGAGACGGTTCCGAGAATTGTCGAGAGGAAGGCCGAAATCAGGCCTATCGAAAGCGTGTTCTCGATGGCTCGGATTAGCGAATTGTTCAGCCCGCCGCTGAAGACATTTTTGTAGAGATTAATCGAGAATCCGGTCCAGTTGCCGAGCACCTTCGCCTCGGTGAAGGAATAGACGGCGATGATGATTATCGGAGCGTAGAGGATAATCAGCAGAATCCAGATATATGCCTGTGCAAAAAACTTCTTCATCACAGCAGCCCTCCCGTTTCATTCGCCTGCGTTTCCTCCGAGTCGGAGAACAGGGTGGTTATGCCGATTAACAGCAGCATTATGAGCGCTATCGTCGCCCCGTAGTTCCACATCCCGTTGTTGATGTTCTCCTGGATTGTGGTCCCGAGCAGCTTAACCTTGTTGAGGGTGAGGAGTTCCGAAATCGCGAAAGTGGAGATAGTCGGCATGAACACCATCATCACCCCGCTCATCACCCCGTGCATGGACAGCGGGACAGTGACTTTGGTGAATACCTTCAGAGGATTCGCCCCGAGGTCCTGCGCCGCCTCGATGTAGGAACGGTCGAGTTTTTCGAGCGTGTTGTAAATCGGGTAGATCATGAACGGCAGGAAGTTGTAGACCATACCGAAAATCAACGCCCCCTCTCCGAGCGGAAGACGCAGGAAGTCGAAGAGCGCGACTGTGGCGAGGGTGCGGATGAGCATGTTTATCCACATCGGGAGTATGAACAGCATCACCGTGACCTTCGAACGGTTGAGCTTCGCGTTGCTGAGAATCCACGCCGCAGGGTAGCCTATGATGAGACAGAGGATGGTCGTAATCAACGCCACCTCAATGGAATAGGCGAATGTCTTGATGTCCTCCGAGGTCGTGAAAAAGCGTTTGAAATTGCCGGGCGAGAACGCTCCCGACGCATCGGTGAACGCATATATCGCAATCATCACCAGCGGCAGAGCCACGAACGCCAGCATAAAGATGAAATAGGGCAGAGACCAGTATGACCTTTTGAATGTCCTCATCGCTGCTCACCCTCCGCTTTCTTCAGACGGATATTCTCCGGCCTGACATTGATTCCGACGAGGTCGTTCTTGTCCCAGACATCGTCGGTCTGTACATAGACTTTACCTCCGTCATCAGTCTTGACGGTGAGGAAGTAGTGGTTGCCCTTATATAATATGAAAGAAACCTGTCCGCTCACCGTGCCTTCGTCGCTCTCGTCGAGAAGGTCTATGTCGCGGAACTCGATTTCCGCAAGCAGACCGTCTCCTTCTGCGGTTCCTTCAGGGACATTCTCCGGTGCGACCTCCCATTCCGCTCCGAGGAACTTCACCTTGCCGTCCCCGGCCCATTCCGCCACGAAGCTGTTGTTAAGGCACTCCTTGTGCATAACGTGGATGTCGTTCGGGCGGATGAGCATACCGACCTCGCTGCCTGGTTCGAAGGCGTTATAGTCCTGAATCATAATCTCGTAGCCTTCCTTTGTGAGGACTGTCATCTCGTAGTGCACGCCCTTGAATATGCAGGACTGCACCGTGCCGGTGAACTGCGCCTTGTCGAGGTTGGTATTGAAGATATATATGTCCTCCGGGCGTATGACCACATCGACATGTTCGTCCGGGGCGAATCCCTTGTCCACACAGTCGAAGTCGTGGTAGATGAACTGCACTTTCTCGTCGCAGGGGATGATGCCGTTGAGTATGTTGCTCTCGCCGATGAAGTCCGCGACGAATGAGTTGGACGGTTCATTGTAGATGTCCGCCGGTGTGCCGATCTGCTGAATCACACCCTCGTTCATCACGACGATGGTGTCGGAGAGGGTGAGAGCCTCCTCCTGGTCGTGGGTGACATAGATGAAGGTGATGCCGAGTTCGCGGTGCATCTCCTTGAGTTCCATCTGCATATCCTTGCGCATCTTGAGGTCGAGCGCGGCTAGAGGTTCATCGAGCAGCAGAACCTTAGGCTGGTTCACGATGGCCCTGGCGATTGCGACCCTCTGCTGCTGCCCTCCGGAGAGCGAATCCACGTCGCGCTCTTCGTAGTCGGTCATCGAGACCAGCTTCAGAACCTTGCGCACGCGCCTGTCAATCTCGTCCGTGGGCACTTTGCGGAGTTTCAGCCCGAAGGCTATGTTGTCATAGACGTCAAGATGCGGGAACAGCGCGTATTTCTGGAAAACCGTATTCAGTTCCCGGTGGTGCGGAGGGATTTCGGTGATGTCCCGCCCCTCCATCAGAATCTGTCCTTCGTCCGGCTGCGTGAAGCCTGCCAGCATACGCAGCATCGTCGTCTTTCCGCAGCCGGACGGGCCGAGAAGCGTCACGAATTCGCCTTTTCTGATTTTGAGGTTTATGTCCTTGAGAACCTGCACTCCGTCGAATGATTTGGAGATGTGCTCGATGTCTATTATTATGTCGTTTGCCATTCCTATCGTTTTTGTGTGTCTTTTTGGGTCTATATCCTCAAAAATCCATCACAAATCTTTACCTGATTAATTTATTTGTTCCAGAAGTCGCTGATGCAGAGGTTGTAGGTCACTCCGAGGTTGACTGACAGCTGTCCATAGACGCTGTTGGCTGCGGCCACTGCGTGAACTCTCAGCGCCTGTGAGTTTTTCAGCGGGAACCAATATGCTCCGAGTCCTCCGAAGCCTGTGTGGAGCGGACTGTCTCCGCTTTTCGGGAAGTTGCCGAACATCTCCCAGCCTCCTTTGACGAAAAGGGATGCCCTGTCGCCAAAGTCGTACTGCAGTTTCGCGGTCACGAGAGCCTCCTGTGCCGGATTTCTCCATGAAGTGCCGCGCATCATCGCGTCGAAGTTTCCGCTGAAGCCCTCATACTCAAAGCTTTCGCCTATGGTGTAGAACCTCCACCAGCTCGTCCCGAATGGATTCCCGTCTTCGTCCCAGTCCTCGTATCCGCCGATGACATTGACAGAAGCCCGTCCCGTCCATATCCCCTTCTGCTGTGAGTACATGAGTCCGAAGGCCATTTTCGAGTCCTCGTAAGGCTTGACGGAGTAGGGGGACGAACTCATCTGAAGCCGGAGGTTGATTTCTTCTGACGGGGAAGTCCAGTCGATGCTTCCTCCCCATTGATAGACCTGCATTCCGGTGTCGAACCAGATTCCCTCCTCGGTCTCAAACGGCGCTCCGTTCCAAAAGAACGAGGCAAGGTCGAAGTGCATGTCCACGTCGTTCGGTTCAAGCTCGCACAGCCCGATGGCCATCATGTCCTTTCCGAGCGAGAAAGTCCAGCTTCCGGCGCGGTCGGTCTCAAGCGTGTAGCCGAGCGTCGCCCAGTCAATCCAGTTCAGGGAGTCCGAGCGCCAGGTCGTGGAGTAGAGCGGAGTCAGTTTGTCCTCCGGTGCGCTTTTGTACCAGTCAACCCCCAGCCAGTGGTTCGAGATCGAGTAGGACCAGCCGCGGCCGAACGTTCCGTCTATGAAGGTATAGACAGAAGTGTTGCCGAAACCGAAGTCGGTTTCTCCGTCTTTTGCGAGTGAAAAATAGGGATTGGCGTCGAAGCGTGCGACCGCACTGATTTCAACGCCGTTCGCTGATTCTGAGCTAACCTCTTGAGCGGAGGCAGCCAACCCACATAGTGTAGCGGCAGTAATTAAAACTATGAGTCTTTTCATTTCTCATAAAAAGAGTTTTTAGTTGAACATACGATGTGGCTGCCTGTAATTGCCGCAATCGTCGGTGCAAGGAAAGCTTTTGGCCGGAACCTCCGGCCGCACCCTCACTTTTGCGGCTGCAAATGTAGTATTATTTTGGATATGTCCGCCATTTCACCGGAAAAAATTGCAGAGCGGAATTCTTGGATGAATGGAAATTATGCCGTACTTTTGCAAAGTATCGTTATAACGGGAGTTTTATGGGGGTTTGTGTTTTATATCACGGTTCGGTGAATGTCATCGAGAAGCCGGCGTTCGGCGTGGGGAATGAGAGGAATGACTATGGACTTGGATTCTACTGCACTGAACATCCGGAACTTGCGAAAGAATGGGCCTGTGCCGACAACAGGGACGGGTTCGCCAATGAATATGAGTTTGACATCGATGGCCTGACGGTTCTTGATTTGTCGGGCGGCGGTTATCATATCCTCAACTGGATGGCCATATTGCTGAAAAACAGAACATTCGTCATAAGTCAGGGAATCGCCTCCGCGGCAAGGGAGTATATGCTCCGGACATTTCTTCCTCCATACGGAGAATACGACGTGATAAGAGGGTACAGGGCGGATGATTCGTATTTTTCGTTCGCGTCCGCTTTTCTGAACAATACGATTTCGCTGGAACAGCTCGGAAGAGCGATGACGCTCGGAAAACTCGGGGAACAGGTGGTGCTGAAGAGCGAAAGGACGTTCAGACGGATCCGGTTCGTGCGGGCGATTCCGGCTGGAAACGGGACATACTACCCCAAAAGAGTCGCGAGGGATAGAAGGGCGAGAGAGGATTTCAGAGAGGAAAGAAGCCGTGAGGCTGTGGCCGGAGAGACTTATGCAATTGATATCGTGAGAAATGAATGGAAAAATGATGATTCGCGCCTACGACGGGATTTACCTTGAGGACGCGATGCAGAATTTCGCAGTGATGATGGACTACGGGTCGCTAGTCTGCCCCGGAGGAATGGACGGTTTCTATGACAGGATGCTTGCCAGCGATGCTCTCAGGCAGTTCGAGAGGGGGAATCCCCGCTATCTTGCCGGAATGTCCGGAATAGAACTGGCGAACGAGGTCATCTGCGCATCTGGAGAAAGCTGCGGGACAGTTACTTACATTCTCGGAGACCGCTCTGATGTTTTTTGGACAGGGTGGTCGTCGGCTTATCTCCAATGGTATGTGGGGACGAGTTTCGACAACCTCAGAAGATGGGGACTGCCGGCAGGCGAAATCAGGCGGATGTACCCTATGTTCCACGAAGCGGATTTGAGCAAGTTTCTGGAAGCCGCGCTCGACATCATCGAAAGCAACCGCAGCAGAGCCGAAAACCGTCTCAAACACCAGAGAAAACTCGCCGGATTCACCCAGAGGGAGCTGTCTGAACGTTCAGGAGTGTCACTTCGGATGATTCAGGCCTACGAGCAGTTCGATCAGAACATATCCAAGGCCGAGGCGGGGGCGCTGCTCAACCTCGCCGCTGTTCTCGGATGCGGGCCGGCGGCGCTGCTGAACTGACCGGGTCGGCGGTGGCATACCTTTCCCGCATCTCATCAATTCTTCTGGCGATGTCCTCTCTCAACTGGCGCGGTTCCAGAACTTCTATGCGGTTCCCGCGTGAAAGTATCTCCTGGTAGAACTCCCAGGCATCCGTTCCGATATGCAGGGTGAAAATCGCATAGTCCGCGCCCTTCTCCGTCTCTTTCTGGGAAGGGTGAATCGGAGCGGAACGCAAGTAATCAGCCTCATGGCCATAGGCTTTCAGAACAACATCTTTCGCCGGAGCCTTGCGGATACCGAACACGTCCTTGAAATATTCCTCGGGATTGAAATCATCAGGATACCGGAATTTCTCATTGTTAATTCTGACATCGTGTGTCCGATTGTCCAGACAGAAGGTTTTTATTGTTTCCCCCTCTTTGGCGACCAGATACCAGCGGCGCTTGAACATCTTCAGACAATACGGAGCCAGCTTTTTGTGTGAGACCGTCCTGTCACCGTATTTCTTGTAGTCAAGGGTGATCATATCGCCGTTATCCATCGCCGAAATAATCCGCTGCATCAGTTTGGGATAGACGAACGGCTCTTCTTCGTAGAGAATCCGTCCCGCCAACGTCTTGTAACTGTCCCTGTTGTTCCAGAGGGAGATGGAAGACATCAGCAGCAGCGCCTGCTGCATTCGGCCCGAGTACAGCCTATCGCTGATATGATATTTCTTATCCTTGGATGAGTAATCTATCGAAAATCCGAAGATTTCTTTGATGGCGTCACGATGGTTATTGAAGGTACGGCTCGGGAGAGGCTTCCCGTCCGGATTCAGTTCCGGTTGATCCTGCCAATCCAGATCTATTTCCGCAAGCGTCGCTCCCCCTGTATTGTATAAAAGGGAGATAAGCCAGACATAGCTTTTGAAGTTGTTGTATGCCATACTGATGTCGTCAGGATGCAAATATAGTCATTTTGCCACATTTTAGCAAATCGAGTTGTTCAGTTCAAGTTTATTGACATATCTTTGTCGCACAAAATTTTCCGGAATACATATAAATGATGATGAGTATGGGATAATATCCTGTACAAGGTCATCTCATATAGTTCTTTGACAACGCTGAATTTCTCGAAACTATTGAGATTGTTTTTGTGAAAACGCAATCACCATCGTTGTATTCAATTTATTTCTAAATATTTAATCAAAAAGGAGGTATATATGATTATCGTTAAAAATCACAAATGCAGTATTGATAAACTCAAAAAAGATTATCCCGGAGCGGTCATAATCGATGTTACATCTCACGCAAAGGATGAATTCATCCGGCTCTCTCCTTTCTACCCTCTCGGCGGTATCCCGGTTCCGTTCTCTCCCGGCTGGAGAGCCTCCAGCGTCGAGTCCATCTGGCAGGGGTTGAAGGATTACAAATCGGTAGGAACAGATTATTCATTGTTCAAGAACACCACAATGAAGAATCTGAAGCGCACCACCCGCCGTTTCGGTGAACTCCTGGGACATAGAAAAGGGGTTTGCGGAAGGGAACTTCTGAGTTATATTGAAGCTCGGAAACTTCTCTATCTGCCTGTTTACAAGTGGGTTCTAGAAAACAAGGTTTACAGGGAGGTGGAAAGAATCAAAGAAATCAACCGGAACAATACGGTGATTCTTCTTGATTATGTAACCAATGCCGATGTTGAAAACGCAAGTTCACCGCTCTCTCACGCGGCTCTCATCAAGGCTTACATTGATGGTGATTATCCACATTACGAAGATGATGGGAAATCCGGATATGACCAAAAATCTGAGAGTGATTTCCAAGTGGGGCAACTGGTGAAACATTCTACTTTCGGTGTCGGCACTGTAAAAAATATGGAAGGAGAAAGAATCAGAGTGGTGTTTGAAACAGCGGGGGAGAAACTTCTTTCACTCCGTTTCGCCAGACTTGAAGCGGCCTGATGTATCAATAACATAATAAAAATCACAATGAAGAGAGTAAAAGAATCTTATCTGCAAATCAAAAATGGCGGTGGCAAGTTCATCTGTGTAGGGAAGAAGATAGGGAAGGCGGTACTTTGGGGGTTTATGGATGGAAGCGGCAAGGAGGTGATTCCTTGCCGCTACTTGAGGGCTGAGCCTTTCTCCGACGGGTTGGCGGAGGTCGAAGATGAGGAGGGAAGATTTTTCATAAACGAATCCGGAGAGATTATCGCGCCTGTCGTGACCGATAATCCGAAGTGCAGGCGGTTTTCGGAGGGACTGCGGGTGAACGACTATGGCGAACTTTCAGAATGGGTCAACGAAAAGGGAAATGCAGTAATCGTCGCCCGTGACCTTGACTTCTGCAACGGCAGCGATTTTCACGACCGTCTGGCTTCGGCTTCACATACAAAATATGGGCGTTATGGGTATCTCGATCAGAGAGGGCAAGTCGTAATTCCTTTTCTGTTCACCAATGCCTTCGCTTGGGATCACGGGATGGCTCCTGTTTCAGAAGACGGGAAATGGGGTTTCATTGATATGGATATGAATGTGCTCATTCCTTTTCAATATGATCATGACGGAAGATTTGGCCATCGCCTCAGGTTTGATGAGGATGGCGTGATGTTATATCAGAAAGCCACCAGCAAAGACCCTGATACCGGGTTAGGTGTGGAGTTTATTTACGGTGCAATTGACCGGAGCGGCCGGGAATTGATTCCCGCAGACATCGGAGACGACTTGTCGGGGAACCATTACTATGGAATAGCGAAGATAGACGGAAAGATTGCCGTGCTCACGGACTTGAAAGATGAGAATGGCGAAAAATACAGGGGTGTCAAGTGGTTCGATATTGAAATTCCCCAGGCGGGCGAGATTGCATACAGGCTGGAATGCGAGGGTGTCCCCTTGACAAAAGTTGCAAAATTCAGAGAAAGGCGGCTTCGCTGGGGTTTCGAGAACTCTGACAACAAGGAGGTCATACCTTGTATTTTCGATGATGCAATGGTTCTGGATGGTGTTATCAGGGTGAAGAAGGATGGTTTGTGGGCGTTTGTGTCTCCTGAAGGCAAGTTTCTGACATCGTTCATCTATCAATCAGCTTTCGCGCCTTTCACCGGGGGCTTGAGTGCCGTTCAACGTGAAAGCCTGTGGGGCTTCATCAATGAGAAAGGAGAGGAGGCGGTCACTTGCAAGTACGATGCGGCGACCGATTTTGAGCAAGGCCGAAGTATGGTTCTGAAGGATGAATGTTACGGATTCATCGACCGAGCCGGGAACGAAGTCACTCCGCTCATCTACAATATGGCTTCTCCCTTTTCGGACGGTCTCGCACGGGTTCGGAACGGCAACTACAGAATAGGAGCCGTCAACCTGCAGGGGAAGGAGGTGATACCCTGCGAATTCGGCTGGGTCGGAGAGTGTTCGGAAGGGCTGGTGGCGGTATGCGACATTCAAAAAAAACATCAGTGCTTCAAAATCCTGGATGTTGAAGGGAATACCGTCATCGACCTCGGCAATATGGAACTGAATGGCGTCTCCATATTCAATGAGGGGCTTTGCGGGATACAGAAGGGCTGGGAATGGGGCTTTATAGACCGGACGGGAAAAGAAGTCATCCCCTGTAAATTCCGGTGGCCATATTTCACCTCGCAAATCAAGTTCGACCACGGTCTTTGTCTGTTCAAGTCGAAGGAAGATTGGCGTGCCGTGGGATGCATCAACACGAAAGGAGAAGTGGTGATACCGGCCGAATACATGAGAATCGATAGGGTGGAAGACAACAGATGGGCCGCATGGAACGGAGAAGAAACACATTATTATGACATTGAAGGAAAAAGAATATGACAAGAAACCTCGCACAGTCACTCAACAACATACTTGAAATCATTGAGACCCGCTGCACCGATGCGGGCGGCGAAGTGTGCGTCAACCCTGCCAACCTCGACGTCTTCATGGAAGAGACCGGCTATCTCGGTGAACGTATGGGTCTGACTCCTTTCCAAGCCGTCATTTTCGCTGTCATCGTCAATATCTACGCGACCGGGAGGTGTGCCGTCAATAAGGTGGCAGCCGCTTTCGGGATGTCCTACCTCCAGTTCCTCTCTCACGCGGAAGAATTGGAGGCACTGCGGGCGAAGTGGCTTATACGTATCAAGGACAACAATGAGATAAAGGTGCCCGCTCCTGTCATCAGCTCTCTGATGAAAGACACCCCCTACACGAAGCCGAAAATAGACGGACTCACCAGCAAGTCGATGTTCCGCCGTTTCGCCTCATATCTGAACGCAGCGTCCGAAAGGCAAATGACTGCGAAGCAGACCCTTGAGGAGATAGAGCAGGTGATAGAAGCCAATCCTCAAATCTGCTTCTCACAGGCCTGCAAGAAATTCATCGCGAACATCTCCGATGAAGAGCGGTATCTTTTCTACATAGTCTCGTATTTGTATGTCAGGCGTGGACGCAAATCCTTCGATCTTGGCGATGTCGAAGACTGCATACAGGACGAGTCTTGGATGTCAAACCTGAGAGATAGTTTCGATGCTGACGCTCTTGGCCTTCAGCGTCTTGGAATAATCGAGCCTGCCCAGGGAAACGGTATGCTTTCCAAGGGCTGCTTCTGCATCAAGGAGGATGTCGCCAAAGAAATGTTCGCCGACGCCAAACAGGAAAAGCACGGGTTCAACTTCGTGCACCTCACCGATTGGAATGAAAAGCCGGCCAAGGAACTTTTCTACAATCCTTCCGAAAAGGAGCAGATTGACCGTCTCGGTGAACTTTTGAAGGATGGTTCATTGGACAGGGTGTACAAGGCTCTGACGGACAAGGGACTCCGTACCGGTTTTACCTGCCTGTTCTACGGCGCCCCGGGCACTGGCAAGACCGAGACCGTGTACCAGCTCGCCCGGCGCACGGGCCGCAAGATTATGGAGGCCGATGTCGCCGAACTCCGCAACTGCTATGTGGGGGAGACAGAGAAGAATATGAGGTCACTCTTTGAGAAGTACCGCACCGCGAATGCGGAAAGCGACCTGACCCCCATCCTCCTTTTCAACGAGGCCGACGCCATACTTGGCAAGCGTATGGACGGCGTCGAGAAATTCGTGGACCGAATGGAGAACAGCGTCCAGAACATTCTCCTCGAAGAAATGGAGAAGTTCAGCGGCATAATGATAGCCACGACAAACCTTTTCGGCAACTTCGACCCGGCCTTTGAGCGCCGCTTTCTCTTCAAAGTCCGTTTCAACAAGCCCGGGCTTGAACCCCGCAGCCTCATCTGGAAGTCTCAGTTCCCTCTGCTCACTGATGAGCAGGCCCACGCCATCGCAGAAGACTTTCCGTTCAGCGGAGGACAGATTGAGAATGTGGTGCGGAAGTGGACTGTTGACAGCATCCTCTCCGGAAGGGAGGGCGGATTCGACGACCTCCGACGCTATTGCCGGGAGGAATCCGTCCCACGGCAGACAACCAGAAGAATAGGATTCTGATATGAAAGCCTTGAAATTCAGAATAATTGCCTATATTTACCTTTCCCAAATCAAAATAGCATAAATATGATTGTAGTCAAGTCCAAAAGATGCAGTGAAAAGAATATACTGAAGGAATATCCTGATGCTGAAATCATCGATGTCACCTCCAATGCGGAGGGTGATTTTGTCCGTTTAAGTCCGTTCTATCCCCACGGAGGAATCCCGGTGCCGTTCTCTCCGGGATGGACTGCAATGAGCGTGGAGTCCATCTGGCAGGGTCTGAAAGTTTTTGAGAGCACGGGGACGGATGTTTCGCTTTTCAAGAACAATACGATGAAGAACCTGAAACGTACCGTGCGAAAGTATGGGCCGATAAAGGGACACCGCAAGGGTGTCGGTGGCAGTGAACTTCTGGGGTACGTCACAGCCAGACAGCTTATCTATGTTCCAGCATACAAATGGATGCTGGAAAACAGGGCAAAATCTGTCGTGGATAGAATCCGTGAGCTGGCGAAGACCGGAACAGTGGTTCTGTTGGATTATGATACGAATCCGGTTGTGGAAGATCCGTCATCCCCGCTCTCCCACGCAAGCCTCATCAAAGCTTATATCGAGGGGAGCTATCCCGTGTGTGAAGGCACTGACGCTGCCCGAATGCAGAAACCGGAGGATGTGAAATGTGATTTCAACATCGGCCAGCGTGTCCGTCATCCGAAGTTCGGTGACGGAACGGTCAAAGCCATTGAAGGTGAACGTATCACCGTAACCTTTGAAGGAGGTGACAAACTCCTTGTTCTTCGGCTGGCAAAACTTGAAGCGATATAGTCGGGATATGTCACACAGAAAAATCAAGAGGGTGACTAAAAGGTCATCCCCTTGATTTTTCGACCCCCAGTCACCGAGAACGTCGTCCGCAAATACAACATCGACAGCATACTTTCCGGCGCCGAAGGCGGCTTCGACCGCCTCCGGCAGTATTGCTCCGATGAATCCACAAACAAGTCCTCAACCAAAAGAATAGGTTTCTGATATGCGCGTCTTAATCTCCGTCTGCAAGGCGCTGGCCTGTCTGGTCGGCTTCTTGCTTTCCCCTTACGCAGTCCTTCTCCTCCTTCTCTGGTCGCCAATCGCTTGGATTCTTGACCTTATCTTTCCGAGAATAGAATTCTATCCCATCAACAAGGCTTGGCCGGTCATCAACGATTGGATGGACAGAACAATCGGCATTGACCTCAATACTATCCTCCTTATGCTTGTCGCATTCCTGTTCCTCAACGCCGCAGTGAGCTGGATAGCCGGGCTTTTCTCCGACAAGAAATAGTGTCCTTATGTATAATCAACGAATAAATAACGAAATATGAGCAAAACAACTCTTGTGATTCATCCGGAGGACCCGTCCACAGACTGCTTGAGTGTCATTTATAAAAGCAGAGACTGGACGGTAATCCGAGATTTCGCTACGCCGCAATCAATAGTGGAGGAACAAATCCGCTCGCACGACCGAATCATTCTTTTGGGACACGGCTCTCCGGAAGGATTGCTGGCAGGCTCCGTCGAACAGCAGCCGAATGGCCGGAAAGTATTCTGCCGATTCTCAAGGTATATCGTCAGCGCGGCACAGGCCGACCTGTTGAAAGAAAAGGAGACGTTTTCAATTTGGTGCAACTCGGACGCCTTCTTCAAGAAATACCGTGTCGGTCACGGCCTCCACACCGGCATGATAATCAGCGAAGTGGGAGAAGAGTTGTACTGCCTTGGAACAGCTTTTCTCGACGAAAAGCAGATGGTCGCCAACATGGAGATCTTTTGCGGAGCCTTCGCCAAATACATAGACCTTCCTCCCGAAGAAATGAGGTTGAAAGTCCTTGAAGAATACGTCGGCGACGACCCTGTGACCAAATTCAACCGTGAGCGCATTGTCGTTCTGTAATGTTTTTT
>CAVDEO010000050.1:0-17108 GCA_963607915.1 bacterium | reverse complement strand
GAACAAATCCGGCTTCGGCTGCGGTCTGCGGTCTGGAGGTGGTGACGGTGAAGTCAAAGGAAAACGGACTCATCGATGTGGAGGACCTTAAGCCGCTGCTTGACGGAAGCGTCGCCGGAATAATGATGACCAACCCGAATACGCTCGGCCTTTTCGAGACGGAAATCAGGGAAATCGCCTCTCTCGTGCACGGCTGCGGCGGTCTGCTCTACTACGACGGGGCGAATATGAATCCGCTCATCGGCGTGGCCCGTCCGGGGGATATGGGATTCGACATAATGCACCTGAACCTGCACAAGTCCTTTTCGACCCCTCACGGCGGCGGCGGTCCGGGCGCGGGTCCGGTGGGTGTAACCGCCGCTCTGGCGAAGCATCTCCCGAAGCCGGGTCCCTGCGGAGAGGATTCGCTCGGAAGGGTCAGCGGATTTCAGGGCAACTTCTCCGTCCTGCTCAAGGCCCTGTGCTACATCCGGATGCTCGGGCGCGAGAATGTGAAGTCTGTCGGGCCTCTCGCCGTCCTGAACGCCAACTACATAAAGGAGTCGCTCAAGGACAGTTTCGAACTTCCGGTTCATTCTGTCTGCAAACACGAGTTCGTGTTCGACGGTCTGAAGGACAAATCGACGGGGGTCACCACGCTTGATGTCGCCAAAAGGCTGCTCGACTATGGCTTCCACGCTCCGACAATCTATTTCCCGCTGCTCTTCCACGAGGCGATAATGATTGAACCGACCGAGACCGAGTCCCGGGAGACTCTTGACTCGTTCATCGATGTGATGCACAGGATTGCAGCCGAAGCGGCCTCCGCCCCGGAGACCCTCAAGACCGCACCGCACACCACGCCTGTACGCCGTCTCGACGAGACTTCCGCCGCCCGCAATCCGAGGTTGAAATTCGGGGAGGGGGAATAAAATAAGAAACCGGAATGAAAATAATTGTAATAGGGGCGGGTCCCGGAGGCTATGAAACAGCAGTCGAAGCCCGCAAGAGAGGTCTTGACGTGACTCTCATAACCGCAGGCCCGCTCGGGGGGACCTGCCTGAACGAAGGCTGCATCCCGACCAAGTGCTTCTGCCACGATGCGCAGCGCATAGCGGCCGGTTTGGCGGCTTCTTCAGAGACGGATTGTCCGCACAAATCCGCGCAGGAGACTTCCTGCGGCGTAGAGGGCCGTTCTGCTGTCCCCGCCGATGCCCTGCGGAAGATGGTGGAGCGCAAGGACAGAGTCGTGGAGCAGCTGCGCTCCGGGGTGGAGAAACTGCTGAAAGGTGTGGAGATTGTCCGGGGAATCGCCCGCGTGGCGGATGCGGAGACTGTCCGGGTGTGGCCGACCGAAGCGGAAAGCGCTGCGGCGGAGCATCTCGACCCGGAGTACTCTGAATACCGGGAGTTTAAGGCCGACCGCATAATCATAGCGACAGGCTCGCATCCCGCGTGGCTCGATGTCCCGGGCGCAGTCGAAACTCCGGGAGTGCTTTCGTCTTCGGATATGCTCCGTCTCACTGAAATCCCGGAGCGTCTGACCGTCATCGGCGGGGGAGTGATAGGTCTGGAGTTCGCCTCCGTATTCTCCGCCCTCGGCTCGAAAGTCACTGTCATAGAATATTGCAAGGGGCTGCTTCCGCATTTCGACAGCGACCTCGCCAAACGGCTCAGACAGTCGCTCGTGAAATCCGGCATCACAATCCTCACGGGGACGCAGGTGACAGGCATCGCCGCCGCTGAGGAGACCTCTTCCGATGCCGTCGTGAGTGGGGTACAACCGGTCGCCTGGCAGGATTGCGGAGCGACGGGGCTTCACACGGGCGATGCTGCCGCGAAGCCGGTTCAGTGTGAAAAGGAATATGCTGCCGCGAAGCCGGTTCAGTGCGAAAAGGAATATGCCGCCGCAAAGCCGGTTCAGATTGTGTTTTACAGGGCTGCGGGAGAATCCGGAGAGAAGTCTGCCGGAGAAACTGCGGAAAAAATCGGCTCAGTCGTGTCCGACAAAGTCCTGATGGCGGTCGGGCGTGTCCCTGACCTCAGGGTCATAACGGGCTGCAGGGGAATCGAGAGCGGCCGGAAAGGGATAAAGGTTGACGGGAATATGCAGACAACGCTCCCGGGAGTCTATGCCATAGGCGACGCCAACGGGCGGATGATGCTCGCCCACGCGGCCGTAGCTCAAGGCAAAGTGGCTCTGAATCACATTCTCTGTACGGCTGACTGCCGGCACGGAGAGGAAATCCATCTTGAAAATGAATGTCAGCACAGGGAGGAAATCCATCTTGAAAATGAATGTCAGCACGGGGAGGAAATCCGGATTGAGAATGACTTTAAACGCACGGCGGGCATCCGTCTTGACATAATGCCGGCGGCAGTCTTCACGACCCCCGAGGTCGCCACGGTCGGACTCACGGAAGAAGACTGCAAGGCGCGAGGCATAGCCTACAAGGCTCTCAAGTCCTTCTACCGGGCCAACGGCAAGGCTCTCGCCTCGGAAACTCCCGAAGGCTATTGCAAGATACTCGTCGCCGAACCGCAGCCGGACCGCCGGGCCGTCAATTCCGGACAGCAGAGTCCGGCTGAAAACGGGCGGGCCACTCCGCTGAAACCCGGGCAGATTCTCGGCTGCCACATCCTCGGTGAGGACGCGTCGAACCTCATCTCCGAGATCACGGCGCTGATGAACTTCAACGCCACCGTCCTAGACCTCGGCAACATAATACATCCGCACCCCACTCTCTCCGAGATAATACATTCCTGTGCGGAAACAATATAAATGTGCGAAAACAATATAAAGAAGGAAGGAGCCGGTGTCAAAAGGTGTTGGTCCACGCACACGTGGGGGACCGAAAGTTTTGAAAAAACTTTTGGTGGTTTCTTTTGACACCAGCCCTTTCCGGAACAAAAGAATGACTGGAACAAAAGAATGACCGGAACAAAAGAATAATATGAAATTAATAATACGACAGGACAAACTCCCGGCGGTGTGGGTCTCGCTGATACCTTTCGCCTTCCTCGCCGCGACACTTGCGGTGGTAATCAGAATCTTCGGCGGTAGCGCCCTCGATGGAGCCAGTCAGGTTTCCCTCCTGCTCGCCTCCGGCGTGGTCGTCGCCATCTCGATGGCATTCTACAAAAAGAAATGGGAAGACTTCGAGAACGGAATAATGGACAACATCCGCTCCGTAAGCTCGGCCATACTCATACTCTTTCTCATCGGGGCTGTCGCCGGGACCTGGATGGTCAGCGGAGTCGTGCCGATGATGATATATTACGGAATGAAAATCATCACCCCGAAAATCTTCCTCTTCGCAACCTGCGCAATCTGCGCCCTCATCTCAGTGATGACCGGAAGCTCGTGGACCACAATCGCCACGGTCGGTGTCGCCCTCATCGGTATAGGCACGGCGCAGGGCTACTCCGCTGGCTGGACAGCCGGCGCAATCATCTCCGGGGCATATTTCGGAGACAAAATCTCCCCGCTTTCCGACACCACGACCCTTGCCTCATCCGCAGCCGGGACACCGCTCTTTACGCATATCCGCTATATGCTCCTGACCACCATCCCGTCCTTTGCGATAACTCTCGTCATTTTTCTCATAGCAAGCCTGACCCACAGCGCGACATCACAGGCGACAATCTCCGAATTTGCCGCAGACCTCGCCTCCGGCTTCAACATAAACCTGTGGCTGCTACTCGTGCCTATAATCACCGGAGTGCTGATAGCCAGAAAGATGCCTGCCCTGCTCACGCTCTTTGTCGCTGTCCTTCTGGCGGTTGCCGCCGCCCTCGTTTTCCAGCCGCACATCATCTGGCATGTCGCTTCCGGAGAACCTCTCAGCGCCTTCTCCGGTTTGAACTTCATGGACGGATTCAAGGGCACGATGCTCTCTGCATACGGCTCGACCCATATTTCCGTGGGCAACCCCGAACTTGACCGCCTCCTTTCCACCGGCGGCATCACCGGCATGCTCCCGACGGTCTTCCTCGTCATCTCGGCGGCAGCCTTCGGAGGGGTGCTGGTCGGCAGCGGAATGCTCCAGAGCCTCACAAGGGCGCTTCAGAAAGGTCTCAAGCGCACATTCAGCATAGTCACCTCCACAGTCGGGACCGGAATTTTCGCTAATATGATAACCGGCGACCAGTATCTTTCTATCATCCTCACCGGCAGCCTCTACAGAGACCTCTACCGCGAACAGGGGCTTGAACCCCGGCTGCTCAGCCGTTCCGTGGAGGACTCCGCGACCGTCTGCTCCGTGCTCATCCCGTGGAACTCCTGCGGAATGACCCAGGCCACGGTGCTGAAAGTCGCCACCCTCGACTATCTTCCATACTGCTTCTTCAACCTCCTTTCGCCGCTGATGTCCATGTTTGTCGCCGCCGTCGGCTACAGGATTTACAGGAGGGCGGTGCCCGGGGATGGAAAGAAATGACGGAACGGGACTGTCCCGATGTTGGTTTTAATGAAATTAGTTGCTACCTTTGCAGGTTGCATGCCGTATCTGCAGGACTTGACCTGCCCGGCACATAACCTGTACGGCTTTACTTATTAGATTTGAAATGAACTCAAGACTCTGGCATCCATGCCCGGCGGCGCTTCTGCTGCTTGCGGGACTTTCTTTCATCGCCGCTTCCTGCGGTTCCTACAAAAACATCCCGTATTTTCAGGACAAGGTCATAAACAACCCCGAGGCCATCGACAGGCACGCCGGCATCGTCATCCAGCCCAAGGACATGCTGTCGATTGTCGTAAGTTCCAGAACTCCGGAACTCACCCCGATGTTCAACCTCCCGATAGTCTCCTACAATGCCGGTTCCGAAATGGTCGCAAGCGCAGGTTCGCAGAGAATCATGTGCTATTCCGTGGACAACGACGGTTTCATAGACTTTCCTGTGCTCGGGAAAATCAGTGTCGCGGGAAAGACCCGTTGGGAGTGCGCTGAGGCCATAAAGAAGGAACTTATTGACAGGAAATATCTTGACGATGCCGTAGTGACGGTCGAGTTCACCAATTTCAAGGTTTCCGTTCTCGGCGAGGTGGCTTCTCCGGGCACCTACACCATAGAGGGAGACAAGGTCACGATTCTTCAGGCGATAAGCCTCGCAAGGGATCTGACGATTTTCGGAAAGCGCGAAAATGTCTCAGTCATACGGGAACAGAATGGCAAGAGAGTGATATATGAAGTGGATTTGACAAGCACCGAGCTTTTCAAGAGTCCGGCATATTACCTGCAGCAGAACGACATCGTATATGTAGAACCGTCGAAAATCAAGCAGCGGCAATCGACGATGGACGACAAAGGATTGAGAATCACAAGTATAGCCATATCCTCCGGCTCTCTCCTCGTTTCATTGGCGACACTCGTGACAACGCTCGTGCTCAGGAACAAATAAACCTGAAATATCCACTCAAGTTTTCTGAAGAATAATGGAAGAACTAAACAATCAGCCTCAGCAGAACGGTTCTGACGGGAATCAGGACTCGTTGACCCTGTTCGACATCTGGAATCTCGTCTGGTCACACAAATGGTGGTATGTCGCGGGGGCTGTCCTGTGCCTCCTTTTTGCTGCGGTTTATCTTTACCGGACTCCTTCGATATACAGCAGGAGCGCGAAACTCATCGTCGATGAAAGTGCGCAGGATGCCGCAGTCCGCAATCTCTCCTCCTTCACGGGAGGCGGAATGAGGCTGCGCAACACCGTAGCTGTGGAGAACGAGATGGAAGCGTTCACTTCTCCGGATCTGATGCTTACTGTCGTGGAGAGGAACAATCTCCAGACGACCTATGTCGAGAAACAGTTCCTCAGAAGCGTCGAGCTGTACAGGAATACTCCTCTGGAACTGACCCTCGGCGGGGACAACCCTACGACAGGTTTCGCTTTCACGGTGAAGAAAAAGGCGGACAGCATATTTGTCCTCTCCAAATTCCGCATAGGAAAGGATGACGTGAAAGAAAGCGTTGAAGGAAAAGTGGGGGAGACGGTCATCACTCCGGCGGGGGCGCTGACGCTGCATCCTTCCTCGCATTTCGGGGATTGGAAGAACGACATCCGCATCTCCTGGGCAAATCCGATGGCGAGGGCGAAGGCATATTGCCAGAACCTCACGGCAAACATTTCCAGCAAGGAATCCACCGTTCTGGTGCTCAACTACAAGGATAAATTCCCCTCACGCGCGGAGAACATACTGAACAGTCTGATAGATGTCTATAACGAGGTCTGGCTTTATGACAAGAACCGTGCGGCGAGGAACACGAGTTCATTCATCACCGAGAGACTCGGGATAATCGAGCAGGAACTCGGGGGTATCGAGGGCGACCTCAAGTCCTACAAGGCGGACAATAATCTCACTGATGTCAAGGCAGTCGCGCAACAGTACCTTGAGGAATCCTCCACCTACGCCGAGAGACTTTTCGAGGTCAACAACCAGCTCTCGATAGCCAAGTTCATAAAGGACTATCTCAACGACCCCTCGCACGCCATGAGCCTCATCCCGTCCAATTCCGGAATCTCGAGCGGCAGCGTCGAGTCGCAGATTTCCGAGTACAACAAGCTCATTCTCCAGCGCGACCGCTACAAGTCGGCCGGGAGCGAGAACCCGATGGTGGCTGACCTCAATGTCTCGATAGCCTCGATGCGCAGCGCGATACTCCGTTCCATCGACAACCTCGTCGCGACCCTGAACCTTCAGGCCGACGGACTCAAACAGCAGGAAGACCAGATTCTCAGGCGCATAGCCTCAAGTTCCGGTCAGGAATACGAACTTCTTTCCATGCAGCGTCAGCAGAAGGTGAAAGAATCTCTCTACATTTTCCTGCTCCAGAAAAGGGAGGAAAATGAAATCACCGCGCTGGTCAATGTCGGCAACACCCGCATCATCATGCGTCCCAACGGGTCTCCCGTTCCAGTGTCTCCGAGGACTGCCATGATTCTCTTTATGGCGCTGCTTCTCGGCTGTGCGGTTCCGTTCGCCTGGTTCTTCCTCCGCATGACACTGGATACCACCGTCAAGACGCGTATGGATCTCGCGTCCCTGAAAATGCCGTTCATTGCGGAAATCCCGCTCTCCGTGCTCAAGAAAGGACGCTTCTCGTTCGGATTCAAGAAGAAGGAATACGACAACGGAAACTGCCGCATCATCGTGAAGGCGGGCAAGCGCGACATGATGAACGAGGCCTACAGGGTCATGAGAACCAATCTCGACCTTATGCTCGGGAAACAGGGGTCTCATGTCGTCATGCTCACCTCATTCAATCCGAATGCAGGAAAGACGTTCAACACCATCAACATAGCCGCGGCGATGTCGATAAAGCCGTCCCGCGTCGTGCTTGTCGATCTGGATTTGCGCAAGTCCACTCTGAGCCATGCTCTCGGAGTGACCGCTTCTCTCGGCTGTTCGTCCTATCTCAACGGTGACATCGATGAACTCGACTCCGTAACCGTCAACGTGTCAAAGAATCTCGACTGCCTTCCGGTGGGCGTTCTTCCTCCGAACCCGACAGAACTGCTTCTTTCCGAAAGGTTCGTCACGATGGTTGAAGAACTCAAGAAGAGATATGACTACATCTTCCTCGACTGTCCTCCTGTCGACATCGTCGCCGATTCGTCGATTGTGACGCAGTATGTCGATGCGACCCTCTTCGTCGCCCGCTCCGGAGTCTTTGACAAGAGGCTTCTTCCGAAGATTAACGAACTCTATGATAACAGCCGCTATACACATATGTGTATGGTTCTCAACGGAGTGCCTATGACATACAAGCCTTATGCGAAATCCGGCAACGGGTACGGATATGGTTATGGCTACGGCTACGGCTACGGCTACGGCTACGGTTACGGCTATGGAAATGCCGACGATGACAGCCACAGGAGTTAGGCGCTGTTCGTGTCCGGTGAAATTCAGACAGCTTTTCTGACCATGTTCGATTTTCTGAAAAAACATTATTCTCTGGCGGAATCCGGGGTTCTTGCGGGTTCCGTCGATGCGCATTCGCACATCCTCTTCGGGGTCGATGACGGCTCGCAGCATCGCAAGGACTCGCTTGAGATGCTTTCTTTCGAGGAGTCTCTCGGGGTGACGGACGTGTGGTGCACACCGCACATAATGGAAGACGTGCCCAACTCCACGGAAAAGCTCCGCGAGCGTTTCGGACAGCTCAAATCCCTGTGGACCGGCAACATACGCCTGCACCTCGCCGCCGAGTACATGTTGGACAACCTGTTCGTGGAAAGGCTTCGTTCGCGCGACCTTCTCTATCACGGGAAAAACCGCGTGCTTGTGGAGACTTCGGTCAACAATCCCCCCTACAACTTTGAGGCTATTATTTCCAACATACTCATGGCCGGAATCACGCCCATGCTGGCTCATCCGGAGCGTTACCGCTACTTCCGCAAAGAAGACTATCTGGCACTTGCCGACCGGGGCGTGAAGTTCCAGATGAACCTCTCGTCGCTGACCGGATACTACGGCAACACCGCGAAGGCGAAGTCCGAGTGGCTGCTTGAGAACGGGCTGTATTCCGCAGTAGGTTCGGACTGCCACAGGGTCAAGGGCATAATGGAACAGTACGGCGTGAAGGTTATGACGGGCTCCACGACAGAGTCCCTCGGGAATCTTCTCGCGAACATGCCGCAGACGGCGGAGGAATAAAATACGGGCAGTCGTGCGCAGTTCACACCGAGGTATAACATAACAAGAAAAATGGAATACAGAAGACACATACTCGTGACCGGAGGTGCAGGATTCATCGGGAGTCATGTCGTCAGGCACTTTCTCACAAAATGGCCGGACTCTCTTGTCGTGAATCTGGACTCCCTCACATACGCCGGAAACCTCGCGAATCTCCGTGATGTCGAAAATAATCCGAACTACCGGTTCGAGAAGGCGGATATATGTGATTATGAGACGGTTCTGAACATAATTCTCAAACACGACATCGATACGGTCGTGCATCTTGCCGCCGAAAGCCATGTCGACCGCTCCATAATCGACCCCTTCACATTTGCCCGGACCAATGTCATGGGAACTCTCAGCCTGCTTCAGGCCGCCAGAACGGTGTGGTCGAAGAAAGGGCTGTTCGGAGAGGGGATTTCCGACAGTCCGGAAGAGAGACGCTGCCTTTTCCATCACGTCTCGACCGACGAGGTCTATGGAACCCTCGGTTTTGACGGCCGGCTCTTTACGGAGCACAGCCCCTACCGTCCGCACAGCCCCTACAGCGCGGGGAAGGCTGGAAGCGACCATTTCGTCCGCGCCTTCCACGACACCTACGGGCTTCCCGTGACAGTCACGAACTGCTCGAACAATTACGGCCCGAACCAGTTCCCGGAGAAACTCATACCTCTGTTCATCAACAACATCAGGGAACGCCGTCAGCTGCCGGTCTATGGCGACGGGCGCAATGTCCGCGACTGGCTCTATGTCGAAGACCACGCCGAAGCCATCGGTCTCGTAGTCAGCGGGGGACGCAGCGGCGAGACCTACAATGTGGGGGGCAGCAACGAATGGAGCAACATCGAACTTGTGCGTCTGCTCGTGAAAGTGACCGACCGCCTGCTCGGGAATCCGGAGGGGACTTCGGACAATCTGATAACTTTCGTCCGGGACAGGGCGGGGCACGATCTGCGCTATGCCATCGACTCGTCCAAACTGCGAGATGAACTCGGCTGGCAGCCGCATTTCGATTTCGAGAGCGGACTTGAACGCACGGTAGGCTGGTATCTCGACAATCAGGAATGGCTCGACGGAGTCATTTCGGGCGAGTACCGGAACTATTACCGGCAGATGTATGAAAAACGCTGAGAAATTATGGGAAAACTATACGGAAACTTTAAGAATCTGCTGCTCTCCAACCACTACCTTAACCGTTGGATTGTCCTGCTGATGGATGTCGTTTTGTCGTTCATCGCGAGCCTGCTGACATTTCTCATTCTTTGGCGGATAGTCTCTTTCCACTTCTCGGACATTTCCCTGTGGAAACTCACCGTGACTGTTCTCGGCGCCAGCCTGATTTCATTCGTCGTCTGCCGCACGCACAGGAACATAATCCGCCACACTTCGCTCAAGAGCATCTGGATTCTTTCCATCGCCTCTCTTGTCAAGGTCGCGCTGGTTGCCGCCGTTTTCTCCTTATTCTCTCCGTACAAGACAGCCATCCCGACTAACTATATGCTTGTCGGAGGACTTCTCGACCTTCTTCTCACGACGGTCTTCCTCGTCGGAATCCGTGTGCTCATGCTTCTCGGCTACGACCTCGCCATCACCCGTCTCAACGGATTCTCGCAGAAACGTGTCCTCGTGTACGGATTCACGGACAAATCCGTCGCTCTGAAGCTCAGGCTCTTGAAATCGCCCCACTACAAGGTTGTCGGTTTCATAACCCACTCGGAAAGCCTCAAGGACCTCAAGATTGCGGACTCTCCGGCCTACTACTTCAGGAACAGGAATGATTTTGACCGCATCGTCGGGAAGAACAGGATTGACGGCATACTCTTCGCCACCGCCTCCGATGCCAAATCCGAGGCCGACAGGCTTGTTAGATGGTGCGGAGACCGCAACAGGCTCAGAATCTACATCGCTCCGACAGTCGATGAATACGGCGGTGACGAAACCAAGTTTGCGAGCAGCATCCGGGAGGGACGCATTGAGGACCTGCTCGGCAGGGACGAGATATTCATCAACAGGGACGAGGTCATCGCGAATGTCTATGGCAAGGTCGTCATGGTGACGGGCGGTGCGGGCAGCATAGGAAGCGAATTGTGCCGCCAGCTTGCCACTCTCGGTATCAGGCAGCTGATCATCTTCGACAATGCGGAGACTCCGACCCACAATCTGAGGCTTGAACTCGAGCACAAGTTCCCGGGCTTCGACTTCGTGCCTTTCATCGGTGATGTGCGCGTTCCGGAGCGCATAGCCGTCGCTCTGGAGAAGTACCGGCCGCAGATTGTATTCCATGCAGCCGCCTACAAACATGTGCCGCTCATGGAGGAAAACCCCTGCGAGGCCGTGTTCGTCAATGTCATAGGAACCCGTAATCTCGCCGACGCCTGCGTCAGGTACGGCGTAGAAAAGATGGTTATGGTCTCCACGGACAAGGCCGTGAACCCGACCAATGTGATGGGCTGTTCGAAGCGTCTCGCGGAGATTTACTGCCAGAGCCTCGGAGTCGCCATCCAGAAAGGCAGCCACGAGGGTGTCACGAAGTTCGTCACCACCCGTTTCGGCAATGTGCTCGGCAGCAACGGCTCCGTGATTCCGCTTTTCCGCAAGCAGATTGCCGCAGGAGGTCCCGTGACCGTCACGGATCCCCGCATCAACCGCTTTTTCATGACCATTCCCGAGGCCTGCCGCCTTGTGCTCGAGGCTGCGTCTATGAGTCGGGGCAATCAGATTTTCGTATTCGAAATGGGCGAGCCTGTCAAGATTGTGGATTTGGCGAGGCGGATGATACTGCTCTCCGGACTCGAACCGGACAAGGACATAAAGATTGTCTTCACCGGTCTCCGTCCCGGGGAGAAACTCTACGAGGAGGTGCTGAGCAATGAGGAGAACACCGAGCCTACCGACCACAGGAAAATCAAGATTGCAAAGGTGCGCGAGTATGATTACAACGATGTGCTCGGCGCATTCAAGGTCTTTGACAAACTCTCGCGCAGCGGAGACAAGATGGCGACCGTGCGCGCCATGAAGCAGCTCGTCCCTGAGTTCAAGTCGAACAACTCCGTCTTCGAGGCTCTGGACAGGGAACTGGAGGCTTCAGGAACTGCCTGTGGGGGGGGGTATATCAGGCTGCAGACCAGCAAGTGATTGAGGGTTAGAACCGCAAATCTGATTTGTCGGAATGAAGTATATAAGGTTCTACATACGGGAGATTGCGCGTTTCAGGTGGGCATATGTCCTTGTCCTGACCTGTCAGCTGCTCATGGTCGCGCTTTCCCTGACGTATGTATGGCTGAGCAAGCGGATTGTCGATGAGGCGGTTCTACAGTCTGCGAAACGTTCGGCCGGGCTGGAATGCGGATGGGACAATCTTGCGGTCTGTGCGGTGCTGTTCGCCGTCCTTGCGCTCCTGCGTCCGTCCATTGTCGCGGTCAAGTCGTATTTCCAGTCCAGAATTTCCGTCAATATGGCCAATGACCTGCGTCTGAGGCTCTTTGACCGGCTTCTGCATCTTAAGGGAGGGTATCTGAGAAAATATCATTCCGGGGATATGCTGAACCGTCTCCAGGTGGATGTCTCCTCAATCGCGTCAACATTCTGCTCCTCTGTTCCGGATCTTTTCTGGGCGGTGCTGCAGTTTCTCGCCGCGTTCGCCTACCTTCTCGTGATTGATGCGCGCCTTGCGTGGATTCTCGTGCTGATTATCCCGCTTGCGGTTTTTGGCGGGCGCTATGTCATGTTCAAAGTCAGGGAACTCACTCTCGACATACGCCGCAGCGACTCTGAAGTCCAGTCCCACATTCAGGAGTCTGTCCAGCATCTGTCGCTGCTCCAGACACTTGAATACACCGGGAACAGCAGCGACAGTCTCGGAGAGCTTCAGGCTGACAATTTCAGCAAGAATATGAAGCGGACGAAGTTCAGTGTCGCGGCACACGCGCTCGTCGCATTCTCGTTCACGGTGGGCTACGCCGTAGCCTTCCTCTGGGGCGCGTTCGGAATCGCGGCCGGAACGGTGACCTACGGCGTGATGACCGCGATTCTCCAGCTTGTGGGGCAGGTGCAGCGGCCTCTGGTGCAGGCGAGCGACCGTCTTCCGTCCCTGCTGCACTGTACCGCCTCCATCGACCGTCTGGAAGAAATAATGGCCCTGCCTTGTGAGAATGGCTCGGAGCGGCATTTCCTTGAGGGCGTGGCCGGCATCCGCCTCGACCGCCTTTCTTTCCGCTACCCTGACGGCAGTTCCGACGTGCTCTCGGATCTTTCCTTCGATTTCGCGCCAGGTTCCAAGACCGCGGTCGTGGGCCCGACCGGGATAGGGAAGAGCACGCTCATCCGTCTGATGCTCTCGCTGCTCAGCCCGACAGGCGGCTCCGTCAGCATCTATTCCGCACCGGAACCGGCATCCGTCCCGGAGTCTGACTCAGAATCTGTCCCGGAGTCAGACTCAGAATCCGTCCCGGAGTCTGACTCAGAATCTGTCCGGGAGTCCGGTTCAGCATCCTCTTCTGCATCCTCCCGGACGGTTTCCGGGTCTGCCCCGAATCTGATACCCGTCTCGGAGGCGACCCGCTGCAACCTCGTCTATGTCCCTCAGGGCAACACGCTTTTCAGCGGCACCGTCCGCGAGAACCTCCAGATGGGCGACCCGCACGCCACCGAAGCGCGTATGGCTGAAGTTCTGCACACGGCAGCCGCTGACTTCGTTCTCGAACTCCCTAAAGGTCTCGACACGCCGTGCTTCGAGCAGGGCGGCGGTCTCTCCGAGGGTCAGGCCCAGCGTATCGCCATAGCCCGCGCCCTCCTGCGCCCGGGCAGCATCCTGCTTCTCGACGAGTTCAGTTCCGCCCTTGACGGCGACACCGAAGACCTGCTCCTTAGCCGTCTCACTTCAGCCCTTCCCGGCCGCACGATGATTTTCATCACCCACCGCGACCGCGTCATCGACTACTGCGACTCCGTCCTGCGGCTGTAGCTCAGTTATTCCTGACTGCCATACTGCGGCGAATCCGGTTCAGAGAGCCAGCGTTTGGATGCGGATGACGGGGTCTCATAGCCGTCCGTGGAGGCGAATCGGCAATATTCAAGTCCGAGACTGTGGATTGCGGCGATGATTTCCTTTTCCCGTGCGGCTGACGGTTTCTTGAACCCGTTGATGTAGTTCCGCAGCAGTGTCGCGTTGATGCCGATGCGTTTGGCAAATTCCGCCACATTGATTTCTTTGTGCAGGAGGAAGAACTCCTGGAGTCTTGACGGCACGGCGTCGTCGTATTCGAAACTCTCAAATGATATATCCTCGTCAAGGTCACGCCAATGGAAGCCTGTGAAGCCGACTGTGTAGTTCTTTTTCTGCTCATCCGAGGCTTTTGCAAGTGCCGGATACCAGAGAAGCGACTGCTTCAACTTCCGTCCTGTCTTGTCCTCCGCATAGATGAATTTGGAGTCAAATGATATGTTCCGCAATTTTTCCATCATTTCTCAAAGTGCTCCTTCCACCTCTTTATAATAAGTTCCTTGTTTCCCGAAATGACCTCTTCAATCTTTTTCTGGTCATTCTTTTTTATTCTATACTTTTCCCGTGCAATGAATTCATCCTCTTCCAGGTCGTAAACTGCATATCCACCGTTTCCTTCAATATGGATATGAATCGGTTCATGTTCACGACTATAGAAGAAAAATGAATATCCGAAAAATCTGAAAACTTCAGGCATAATGTCACATGTTTATGCCACAAAGATAAGGAATTATTTTTAATACCAAATAAAATGACAAAAAAAACGACGGGGTTGCCGTCGCCGATATAAGAAGAGGATGACTAAAGCACTTTTCAGTCATCCTCTTGCCTGTATGGATTTTGAAGGTTAATACTACCTGTATTTCAATGTTACGCTATAAACTTTTGTATTTGTATATTCCAAGACGAAGTCATCTGAACCATACGTGCAGCTGCACTGAACTTTCGGGTTTGTTTTTGGGAGTGTTGTTTCGTAAGTCGTATCATCTGTAACACTTCCTCCCTTAAATACATAATAATCTGTTTTTGAATAAAGTTTCGAATCGCCAACAGAAAATTCATAAGTTGTTTTATAAGCACGTGAGTATACTCTTGCATTGTGATATACATAGACATTAATGCCATCGGCATCAATGTCATTTGGTACATAAAATGTTTGAGAAATAGTGTTTTCGTGCAAACGGACATAATCGCTTTTCCAAGAGTTGGCACTCCCGCTCCACGGATTACTACCGCTGTTAGTCGGCGGCGCAGCCGTGTACGGCAGCCCGGTGATGTGGCGGGTGACGGAGGCGGAGTTGGAGTAGGTGTTGCCGGCTATGTCCGTGTAGGTCACGGTGGCGGTGATGGTTTTGGCTCCCCAGGCGGTGTGCGAGGTGGTCTCCCCGACGGAAATGGTCTTCGTGCTTTCATCGCCCGAGCCGCTGATGCCCTCCCCGGTGATTGTGAACGATTTGAAAGTCAGCAGGGCCGCCGGGATGCCTTCCTGCGAGATTGTGTAGGCGGCTGTGCCGGAGTTCATCCACGCGTTGGACTTGCTGTTGGCGGTTGAAACATTCTTGCTCACTCCGTCGGTTCCGGCTGCATAGCTGTAGGTTGTCTGGAATCCCGAAATCGTCACATTGAGATTGACGGATGCGGCGGTGAAATCATTCATCTTGAAGCTCTTGTCGCTGACGGTCGCCGCGCTGCTGCGGTACATGGTCTCGCCGTCCTTCGTGACCTTGAACCAGAAGCCGCCCTCCATTCCCTCCGGGAGATTCAGCACTGCGGTGTATTCGGAAGCGTCGGCCTCGGAGTGGCTTTCAAGCGCGATTCCGCTGATTGTCTTGCCGCCGGAGAACGATGTTCCGTCAAAAGATGCGATGGAAGCGGTTTTCGCGCTGAAATCGACCGTGCAGGCGCCGAAAGCGGAGATAATCGGCATCCCGACCACTCCCTCCGGGGCATCAAGAGTCGCCTTCAGTACAATCGTGTTGTTGTCGTCTCGCGAATAGCTGTTGTCCGGAGACACCAGCCAAGGCTTGCCTTTCTGCTCATAGACAGGCGCGCTGTTCTCGACCGAATAGCAGCCGTAATAGAGGCTTATTTTCTCTTCCGCCCCGACAGGTTTGCTGAATTCCCCGGCAAAGGAGTTGTCTCCCTTGTATTCCATTGCGGCAACGCTTCCCTCCGTGGTGACTGCATAGATAACGTCATCGCTTTCAAAGACGTAACTCCTTGTTCCTTCTCCGTTGTCAGCGCCGATTGCCACTTTCGTCTCCGGAATCGTGAACGTAACTTTCTCGCCGGCGGTCACGACTTCAACTTCTTCCGGCATCGCCTTGCTGCACGACATTGCGAGCAGACAGGCGGACATGATTATATAATGATTCTTCATAGCAGGTTAAACTTTAATTTTCTTCTTCGTAATATCCGGATGTCCAGGTATTTGACGAAAAATCAACCTTGTTGGCGCCCACACCTGACGTGCAGAAACCCGACTCAACGCCCGTCTCGAACTCAGAGACGAGCGGAGAAACATAAAATTTCTTCATTGCTTGATGTTATATGTACAAATCCAAGCCGCGAAGTTACACACATTTTCCCGAACGGCAACAATTTTTCCGCTTTTTTCATCAAACATCCATCATAACTCACTGATTTCCATCATATTTATATCATTCCATTTTGAAAATACCATAATATATCATAAATTTGTACCGGATAGAGTTCTGAATTATGCTTGCAGCGAGTACGAATAAAATGATAAGACAGATACAAAAGTGTTTGTCAGACAGCCCTGTGGAGCGAGCGTGGCTCTTCGGGTCGTATTCCCGAGGAGAAGAGAATCCGGACAGCGATGTGGATATTCTGGTCAGATATGACAAGGATGCCGTCATATCTCTGTTTACGATTTCCCGAATTATGGTTCAGTTGAGCAAGGCTTTAGGGCGAAGAGTCGATCTTGTGGAAGAAGATTCCATCCTGCCGTTTGCTTCCCAATCGGCAAATCACGATAAAATTCTGGTTTATGAGAGAGGCAATTAAAGATAGAGGGAGGCTTGAGCATATTCTTAGTTCAATAAATATAATCCTTGATAACAAGGGACGGTTTACATTTGAACAAATCAAGTCAGACCCGATAGTTTTCTTCGGATTTGTCAAGCAGGTGGAAATCATCGGCGAAGCCGTCTATATGCTGACGAAAGAATTTCGTGCTTCTCACAATGAGGTTGAATGGGATGTGATAGCGGGAATGAGGCATATACTGGTTCATGGGTATTATCAGATTAAGCCGGAGCAATTGTGGGAAACTGTGGAACACGATATACCACTGCTCAAACCTCATATAGAAACATATCTGAAGGAACTTCAGCAATAAGTAAGCGTTAAAAAATAACTTGGTAATCTTTGTTTGTCTTTTTGGTCTATATCTCTTTTCTCATCGGTCATGTACCTCCAGTACACTCC
>CAVDEO010000049.1:0-17799 GCA_963607915.1 bacterium | reverse complement strand
CCGGCATAAAAATCCGCCATTTCCAACTCAAAGCGTCAAAAACTTTTGGAGGTTCGCGGAATTGAGCTTCTCACTTTCTGCGTACGGCGGCAAGTTTGCTGATTTCAGCCGCCCTGAAACCGTAGTCCCCGTCTTTCCCGACATACTGTCGGCGGAAATAGTACAGTCTGTGGTCACCGGCGCCGATGAGCATTCTGTAACAATATGAATCCGGACCCGGGTTGGTCGGGGAGACGGTGTAGGATACGACTGAGTTCATATCCCCCGATGACATGATTTCATCCGCCTCATCGTCGTCGACGAACGCTATCCCCGCATTCGAGGCCCTTGAACGGACTGTTTCGGAAACATTCCGCGAGATGTCGCCGTCCGCCATGACAAGGTTCATCCCCGAGGTGGCCGAGATTCCGCAGGCGAATTTGCCCAGTCCGGCATATCCCACCCTGTCGTCCTCCATGGATTTGAGGATATAGTCCTGGATTATGTCGATTATCGCCGGCATGAAGTCGAACTCGCGGCCGCTCGGCATCTGCGCCGCCCTGACAGGGAACGCACAGACTTCCAGCATTTCCTCTATGCCCTTTTCCGCATCCTTTCCTCCCTTTACGACCGTCAGGAACTCGATTTCAGGGTCTGACTCCACGCCGAACCGGGTCTTGGAAAGCAGCATGAAATAGTTGTCCGGGTTTGTCCGTCCGGACATGAAGTCGTCGAGAGTGCAGAATTCATAGGGAGAAACCCGCCATCCCGAACTCACCTCGTCCTGCAGCACGCTGTCAATCATCGGATTGCCGCTCAGGACAACTTTCAGGGTCTTCTGCGTAAAATCGCCGATTTTCACTTTTTTCGTGTTTATCTGAGCCTGCGCGCAAGCCTCAGGCGACACCGCCGCAAAAACCGCCGCCGTCAGCACCGACACAGCGGCCGCGGCAAAAATTCTTCTGATTCCCATATTCATCGATATTTTTCTATTCTCCCATGTCAATATGTCACGACATATCATATCATATCATATCATATCATATCATATCATATCATATCATATAGTATCATACCCGTATTCATATTTCATACGATATCATATTCATACGGCTGTCCGCAAAACAAAGCGGTGTCACACGGAAATATGACACCAGACGAACGCATATCTTCCCGTCATTAGCAATAATTGTGCAGAATTTCTTAAATTTGCAGATTTGAAAACCGAAAATGATGGAACAGCAGGACAAACAGTATATCGTTTCGGCGCGGAAGTACCGGCCGGAGAATTTCGGGACGCTCATCGGGCAGGACAACATCGCGAGGACGCTCAAGAACTCGATTCTGCGCGGACAGCTCGCCCATGCCTACCTCTTCTGCGGGCCGAGGGGTGTCGGAAAGACGACAACCGCACGAATCTTCGCGAAGATGATAAACTGTTCCAACCCGTCGCCTGAGATGGAACCTTGCGGGGAATGCGAGTCCTGCCGCTCGTTCGCCGAGGGACGCTCCTACTGCATTCATGAGCTTGACGCGGCCTCCAACAACGGCGTGGAGGACATCAAGAACCTGATGGACCAGGTGAGAGTGCCGCCGCAGGTGGGGAAATACAGCGTGTACATCATCGACGAGGTGCACATGCTGTCCTCACAGGCGTTCAACGCTTTCCTGAAAACCCTCGAGGAACCGCCCGCACACGCGATTTTCATTCTCGCGACCACGGAGAAGCACAAGATTCTCCCGACGATTCTCTCCCGCTGCCAGACCTACGATTTCAACAGGATTTCCGTGCCTGACATCGTGAAGAACCTCAGCATGGTGGCGGCGAAAGAGGGCGTAAGCATCGACAGCGACTCCCTCCACGTCATCGCGCAGAAAGCCGACGGGGCGATGAGGGACGCTCTGACAATCTTTGACCAGACGGTGGCGTTCTGCGGGACGGACGTGAAATATGCCGATGTCATCCGGAACCTCAATGTTCTGGACTATGAATACAGCTTTTCTCTGGTGGAGCATTTTCTCGCGGGAGACTACGCCTTCTGTCTCAAGACTTTCGACGAGATTCTCGCCAAGGGCTTCAACGCGCTGCACTTCGTGGGGGCGCTGAGTTCGCACCTGCGGGATCTGATTGTGGCGAAATCGGGCGGAATCGACTCCCTGATGGAGATGTCGGATTCCCTCAGAGACCGCTATCGGGAACAGGCGGGCAGATGCTCTCTGGCGTTTCTCTACGAGGCTCTCGGAATCACAACAGCCTGCGAATCGGCCTACAAGGCGGCGACCAATCCGCGCCTGCATGTAGAGTTCGCGCTGATGAGGCTCTGCTTCATCTTGAACAGGCCGCAAGCGGGCGTGGCGCAGACGCAGACGGCCGCTCCGCAACCGACTGTGACTCAAACTGCTGTAACACAGCCGTCTCCGGTTCAAACTGCTGTAACACAGCCGTCTCCGGTTCAGACAACCACGCCGCAGCCTGTCGCAGAAAAACCCGTCGGTCAACCTGAGGGCGGCGGAGAGGAGACCCCGGCCCCTGCCGGGACACCTGCCGGGACACCTGCCGGAACACCTGCCGGGACCGGTCAACCTGAGGGCGTCGGAGAGGAGACCCCGGCCCCTGCCGGGACACCTGCCGAGACCCCAACAGAGACACCGTCCGGGACACCTGTCGGGACACCTGTCGGGACACCGTCCGGGACACCTGCCGGGACACCTGCCGGGACACCGTACGCAGCAGCTGAAGAAGTCACGCCGCGCCCGAAACGCGCCGGAAGAACCGGCGGCGGAATGTCGATGAAAGCCCTGGTGGAAAACGCCGGGAAAGCCGGGGAGGCAAAAGTGGAAATCGTGCAGGCGGAACTCCCGTCAGACGAATCCCTGAAAGGACACTGGCCGGAACTTGCCGCACTCTACAGCAGCAAACCGCGTCTCTACACCATGCTCACCAATTCAAAGCTCGAATTTGAAAGCGCCGGCGGCAAGAAGACCGTGAGATTCCAGGTCGTGAACGATGCGCAGAAGGAATGGGTGGAGGCCAAGCTGCTCCACGAACTTGAGGGGAATTTCCGTAAGATTGCGGGGTCGGACGCCATACTGCTCTCAGTCGATGTCGCGCCCCTTCCCGAAAGCGAAAAGATTGTCTATATGCCGAGCGACAAGGCAAAAGTGCTGATGGAGAACAACGAGGAGGTCAAGAATCTCGTCAAGGACTTTTCGCTCGACATCAAATAATTGAAATTCAACAACATCCCCGCCAGAAGGGCGGGCCGTCAAATTGGAAGTCATGAAACTGCGCTGCGAGAATCTCGTGAAGAAATATGGAGTCAGGACCGTCGTCAAGGGCGTGTCCATGGAGGTTGAACAGGGAGAGATTGTCGGATTCCTCGGGCCGAACGGTGCGGGAAAGACGACAAGTTTCTACATGATTACCGGACTCATAGTCCCGAACGAGGGAAGGATATTCCTCGACGATGAGGAGATTACCGGACTGCCGATGTACAAGAGGGCGCAGAAGGGCGTGGGCTATCTCGCGCAGGAGGCTTCGGTGTTCAGGAAAATGTCGGTGGAGGACAACATCATGTCCGTGATGGAGATGTCGTCACATTTCACCAAGGCCGAACGCAGGGACAGGCTTGAGAATCTGCTCGACGAGTTCAACCTGCACAAGGTCCGCAAGAGCTACGGAAACCAGCTTTCCGGAGGCGAGCGGCGGCGCTGCGAGATTGCCCGAGCCCTCGCCATAGACCCGAAATTCATCCTGCTTGACGAGCCTTTCGCCGGTGTCGATCCGATTGCCGTCGAAGACATCCAGTATATAATCGCGAAACTCAAGTACAAGAACATCGGCGTAATCATCACCGACCACAATGTGGGGGAGACCCTCGCCATCATCGACCGCGCCTACCTTCTCTACGAAGGTTCCATTCTCCAGGCCGGGACTCCCGAATCCCTCGCGGGCGACGACGAGGTGCGCACCAAATATCTCGGCTCGAACTTCGTCCTCAAACGCTCGGACGCTTTCGCCCGGGCTGAACGCGAGCTGCACATACGGCAATAGGATGGACAGAAAGACGGACACATTGTGGAAGGATTTCTCCCGTTCGGGAGACGGAGGCAGCTTCAAGGAACTCTTCGGGCTGTGTTTCGAACCGATGTGCCGCTACTGCCAGTTCTTCACCCGCGACAGGATGGACGCGGAAGAGATTGTGCTGGACTTCTTTCTCCATCTGTGGAAGCAGCGCGGCGGAATCACCATCGGCAAGTCCTTCGACGCCTATTCGAAGACAGCCCTGCACAACCGCTGCCTCAACAGGATGCGCTCGCGCAGGAACGCGGAAGACCTCGGAAAAGCCCGTGATGTGTCGGTGGAGGAAGACTACGAGTTCGACACGGAGACACTGATGGGCATAGTCTGGGAAGCCGCCACGGCTCTCCCGCCAAAATGCCGGGACATCTTCCGCATGAGCCGGGAGGAGGGTCTGACCTACGCCCAGATTGCCGACAGGACGGGACTTGACGTGAAGACCGTCGAGGGCTATATGACCCGTGCGCTAAAATATATGCGGATTGCCATAAAGAAACTCCGGATTCTGCTCCTGTTCACTTTCCCGTCCCTGGCCCATCTGTTCTGTTAGTAAGCCCTTTTCTCCCCGGCGTCGCCACATTTTGCATATGGCGTTGTCCCCATATTTCCGGAAAATCGTAAAAATCGTAAAAATTTCAAGGGTGCAGGCCCTTCTGATGTGTCATATATCTGACGGCATGGATTTTTTCCGTGACCGGGATACGGAAAAATCAAACCCGCAGGGTTAATGACACTACGAATGAAGACAGACTCACAGCAAGGAAAGGCCAAAATTCCGCCTCAGACCATAAGGATAATCGCCGGACATCTCTCAGGAACGAACTCATCCCGACAGGAGGAGCAGTTCAGCGTCTGGCTTTCAGAACCGGGGAACGACAAGCTTTTTACCGGATTTCAGAAAATATGGAACGAGATGGAGGCCGGCTCTGACACGCCGTTCGACTGCGATTCGGCATGGACAGCCCTCTCCGAACGCATATCCGCATCCGGCCTGTCCTGCCCATCAGAACAGCGGATTCCGGACATCGACAAACGTCGTACTGAAACGTCCGAGCCAAAGAAACCCTCTCCACGCATCAGGCGCATATTCTTGTCCTCCGGAATCGCGGCGGCAGTGGCTCTTGCCGCAGTTCTCGGCTATAATCTCCGTAACGGCAGCGGGGAAATGCAGTTCGCAAGCGTCTCGGGGAAAAGTCTCGTGACCCTTCCCGACGGCAGCGAAGTCACTCTCGACAACGGCTCCACGCTCCGTTGCGGCACTTCTTTCGGAAACGGCTCAAGGCAGGTTTCATCCTCCGGAAGAGCCTTTTTCCATGTGGCGAAAGACCGTCACAGACCTTTTGTCATCGATGCCGGAGGGCTTGAGGTCAAGGTGCTCGGAACCAAGTTCGGTCTCGACTCCGGACACGACCGGGTGAGAATCAGTCTCATAGAAGGTTCCGTTTCACTCACCTCCAAGGCAAACGGAGAAAGCCTGACCATATCCAAAGGGGAGATTGCCACTTTTGACAGGGCCGGCGGAAGCCTCAAAGTGGAACGGGGCGATGTGCACGATGAGTTGATCTGGTGCTCGGACCGCCTGTCTTTCGTCGATGCCACTCTTGATGAGGTGTGCCGCAAACTCTCACTCTGGTATGGGGTCAATGTACTCCTGTCCGACTCGCTCTACGGCAAGGGGCGGATAACTTTCACCATCACCGATGAATCTTTGGACGAAGTTCTCTCGATAATCGGAAAGACGACGCGCACTTCCTACCGATTCGAAAGCCCGAAATCAATCCTGATATATTAAGTAAAAACGGACATATCCATAAAAATCAATCACATACAATCATGTACGCAAAAAAGTTAATGTCAGCGGCCCTGTCAGTCTTCCTCTTCCTGTGGATGGCCGACAGCCTGTCGGCACAAAACGGGATAACCCTGAAACTCAACGGGGCTACACTCCGTGAGGCTTTCAGCGAGGTGGAGAGCAGGAGCAGCTACTCTTTCTTCTATGACGCACAAAGTCTCGACCTCTCATCGCGGGTGAGCGTGAACCTCACCGATGCCAGCATCGACGAAACCGTCCGGGCCATACTTTCCGGAACCGGAATAAGCTGGTCCATCAAGGGCAAACAGATAGCTCTCATACCCCCCCCCGGCCGTGCTCTGACAAGGCACGAGGTCAACGGAACGGTCGTTGACCGGAACGGCGAACCGGTCGTGGGAGTGGCCGTGCTGACCGGAAAGAGCGGTCAGGGCTGCCTCACCGACATCGACGGCAGATTCACGCTCACAGTTGACCCGGAGACCGAAAAACTCACATTCTCCTGCCTCGGCTACTCGGACAAGTCCATCACCGTCCCCTCCGACTCCAAGCCGGTGAAAGTCGTCATCGACGAAGACAGCATAGCGATTGAAGAGACCATTGTCGTGGGTTACGGCTCGCAGAGCAAGAGGCTCGTCAGCTCCTCCATCGCCTCGGTGAAGATGGACCAGATTGACAAGGGCGCGGAAATCGACCCCATCAAGGCGCTGCAGGGACGCGCTCCCGGAGTCAGCATAGGAAACTCCTCCGGCATCCCGGGTTCAAGCCCTAACGTCATCATCCGGGGAGTCAACTCCATTTCAGGAAGTTCCAGCCCGCTCTATGTTGTGGACGGCATTCCGGCCGAGTCCTACCCCAACATCAACTCCTCCGACATCGAGAGCATAGAAGTGCTCAAGGACGCATCCGCAACGGCGATTTACGGCTCTCGGGCGAACTCCGGAGTCATAGTCATCACCACCAAGAGCGGGAAGAGCGGCAAGCCGGTGGTCAATGTCAACGCCAACTACGGCCTCTCCACCATCGCCCGCGACATCGAGATGGCGAACACGGCGGAGTACATCGCCGTGATGCAGGAGGCTTTCGACAACTACAATCTCCAGAAAAAGGAACTCAAGACTTTCAGCATCCCCGAGAATCCGGCGGACTTCGACTGGACTTCGGCCGTCTCAAGACGCATCGCCCAGCGCTACAGCGCATCAGCCAACGTGCAGGCCGGCAACGACTGGACTCAGGCTTTCCTCTCCTTCGGCGCGGAGGATCAGCAGGGCTACCTCAACAAGACGAACTTCGGCAAATACACCCTGCGTTCCAAAGTGAATCAGAAAATCACGGACTGGCTCAAGGTCAACCTCAACATTGCGGGGGCATATTCCCGCTACGATATGGTGGAAGAGACTGACGGGTCGCTCAAGGTCCTGAGGGCGGCGCGCGAGGAGCAGCCGTGGTACACCCCGTACTGCGTCCGCAGCACCAACGCCAAGGGAATCGAGACGAGGGAGAACGCCCTCTCCGGGGACTACCGCACGATGAGTACCGACGGACTCGTACGCCACAATCCTGTGATGGCGATAAATGAGGAGGACTATTTCACCAACCGCTACCAGCTTCAGGGAACGTTCTCCTTCGACTTCACCCCGTTCAAGGGCTTCAAGTTCACCCCTTCCATCAGCGCCTACGCCACCTACGACCACACGAAGAAGAAGCTCACGGAACTGAACACGGAAAGAGGCTACAAGGACGGCTGGCACGCGCTCTCCGAGCAGAAGAACAACTCGCTGAGATATGTCTTCGACGCGGTGGCTTCCTACGACAATAAATGGAAAGACCTGACCTACAGCATGATGGCAGGTTTCTCCTACGAAAACTATCAGGCCGACGACTTCGGCGCGTCTTCCGACAACTACGCCAACAACGCCTATCCGTCCTCAAGTTTCAACCTCATAACGAGCGGAACCCAGATTTTCAGCGGCTCGATAGGCTACAACTCCTACGCCCTCGAATCCTGGTTCGCCCGCACTGCCCTGAACTGGAAGGACCGCTATGTGCTCAACGCCTCGTTCAGGACCGACGGTTCATCGCGCTTCCCGAAAGAGTCCCGCTTCGGATTCTTCCCTGCGGCTTCTCTCGCGTGGATTGTCTCCAACGAGGAGTTCTTCCCGAAAGACACGTTCGTGGACGAACTCAAGGCCCGCGTCTCGGCGGGACAGACAGGCTCGATGGCGGGAATCGGCAACTGGGCGGCGATGGATCTCGTGAGCGCCGGCTCGGCATACAACGGAGTCTCCGGACTTTCCTTCTCCACCCCGGCGCAGGGTCTGAAGTGGGAGGTCTCGACGAAATATGACGCGGGCCTCAACGCCGAGTTCTTCGGCGGAAGGCTCACTGCGGACTTCGACTGGTTCCACTCAGTGACCGACGACCTGCTCTACGCGAAGCCGGTGCTCGCCACTTCCGGCTACACCAGCCTCACCTCCAACATCGGAAGCATCTCCAACGACGGATTCGAGTTCGCCATTGCCGGCACGCCCCTCCAGAAAGGCGATTTCAAGCTGCACCTCGGAGCGAACATATCCTTCAACAAGAACCGTCTCACCAGTCTCGTGGACGGCAAGGACATAATCCAGATCACCCAAGCTAACCTCTACGGAGGCACGAAGCACGCCCTCATCACCGGGCAGCCGGTTTCAGCCTGGTATATGCTCAATTTCGAGGGCATCTATCAGGATGACTCCGAAGTTCCGGAGAAACTCTACGCCAAGGGAGTCAGAGCCGGAGACTGCAAGTACACCGACGTGAACGGCGACGGGGACATCGACTACAACGACGACAGGATGTATGTCGGCAAGGCGACCCCGGACTTCTTCGGAGGAGTTGACCTGAGCTTCAGCTGGAAGGGTCTCGAACTCTCGATGTTCTGCCAGTACAGCATCGGCGGGAAGATATTCGCCGCGTGGAAAGGCTGCGGACAGGAGGGCACGGAGCATCTGGGACTGAGTTCCGGAACCGTCACCAACGACAAGGGGGAGAGCGAGACGCAGTACTTCAATGTCAGCAAATATGCGGCTACACACTACTGGAGGGAAGGTTCGGGCATCAACGATATGCCGCGTCCGATTCTTTCCGGAGTGCACACAGGCTGGAACGTGGACTACAACATCCTCACCTCCACGAGGTATCTCGAGGACGCGTCCTATTTCAAGTTCAAGACCATAACCCTCTCCTACCGTCTTCCGGACAAGGCTCTGAAAGCCATCAAGGCCAACAGCGCGAAGCTTTTCTTCAGCGTCGACAACGCGCTCACGCTTACGAAGTATGACGGTTACGACCCGGAAGTCTCGATGTCGAGCGGCCCGGCAAGCGCGGGATACGGCGTGGACTTCGGCTACCAGCCGTCGCTCCGCTCCTACCTCTTCGGCGTGCAGTTCCAATTTTAAGGAAATATGGGGCTGAAGCCTGAACTTCTATGGATCAGTTTTAAAATACACGACACAATGAAATATAGAAAATCATATACGATTCTGACCTCAGTGGCGCTGCTTGTGGCAGCTTCCGGCTGCTCCTGGCTGGACATCCCGTCCCCGAGAGGCCAGATTTCGACCGACAAGCTGACTGACAGCGACATCGCGTTGCTCGCCAACGGCACGCTCCATCAGTATGAGGCGTTCCTCAGCAATGTCTGGTTCGAGGGCGACCTGCTCGCCGAAAACTTCACCGGAGGTCCCGGATTCACTTACACGGATGTGCACGGACTCACGCAGTCGGCCTCCGCATCCATCCCGCTCTCCCGCTGGCAGTACTGCTACGGGAAGCTCAACTACGCGAACCTGCTGATCAAGTCAGCCCTCGGCTCGGCCAATCAGGACAGCGAGGATGTGAAGACCGCGCTCGGCACGGGCTACCTTTTCCGTGCGATGATCTACTACAATCTCGTCCAGCGCTACGGCGGAGTGCCGATAATCACGGCCTCCGGCAACACCGAACCCGTCGCGCGTTCTACTGAAGACGAGGTCTGGGCGATGATTCTGGACGACCTCAAGGCGGCGGAAGACAAGCTGCCGTCCTTCAGCAGTTTCGCCTACCCCTCCAAAGAGGTCTGCTACGCGCTGCACGCGAAAGTCCTGCTGTGGATGAAGCAGGACGAGGAGGCGATAAACTTCGCCGACAGGGTGCTCGGCTGCACTTCGTTCGCGCTTTCTGAGACTTCGGAGGATTTCGCGTCGATGTTCATCTACGGCACTTCGAGCAAGGAAATAATCTTCGCTCCGATAAATATCCGTTCGACCGACTACATCCGTCTCTTCACTTCAGTGAACGACACCGACGGGTCCTACAACTACTCCCCCACCGAGGAGCTCTACGCGAATCTCTTCGCAGATGATGCGTCCCGCATTTCCGACATAAGGAAAGACCCGACTTTCTCCACGGAAGATCCGAAACCGATCATCAAGTTCCCGAACGGCCAGTCCGGCCAGTTCATAAGCAATCCGGACGCGTCGCAGTCCCCGCTGCTTTTTATGCGGCTTGCCGACATCTATCTCATCAAGGCCGAGGCGCAGTGGGCGAAAGGCGACTGTTCCGGCGCGAGGGAGACCCTCAATGCTTTCCTCGGGAAGCGCTATTCTTCCGTGAACCTTCCGGCATCAATGGACAAGGATGAACTTGAAGCCCTAATTCTCGACGAGAACCGCAGGGAGTTCTACGCCGAGGGTCGCAGGTGGTTCGACATCAAGAGGATAGGCCTGCGCCACCACTCGGAGGACTTCTCCGCCTGGATTGACACGCAGTATGACTCCTGGGAGGGGCGTGATTTCCTGATGTACTGGCCGATTCCGCAGGATGAGCGGGACAAGGCGGGAGGAGCATATACGCAGAACCCCGGCTACTCCGGCGGCATCGAATAAAAAGCGGATTGCGGCGTTATGCAAGCCTTGCACTTCATCTTTTATCCGGCTCCCCAAATTCGCCGGACGGGGAAGAGAAAAAAATGAAATATTATAATACATATAATTAAATAACAAATGGTTATGAACAAATTCAGAACATTATTGTTGATGGCGGCGGGGGCATTGATCGCTCTTCCGGGCTGTCAGAAACAGGTTGTCGTGGACGGTCTCACGGCGAATTTCGACATTTCTGCGAATCCTTGCTACGCGGGGGACGAAATCCATTTCACAAGCACCAGCACGGGCGGCAAGAAGCCTTACACCTGCACCTGGTCGGTGGACGGGAAGGCGTTGGAGAAACAGGAGGAGGATGTGAAATATGTCTTCTCGACGAACGGCACGTTCACCGTGAAACTCTCCATCACCGATGATCTCGGCAGCACCGCGAGCAAGCAGAAACTCATAGTTGTGAATCCGGCGAAGATTGCCGAGACCGGCGGAGTGGAAGTGCTCTGGGTCGGGGTCATGGACGGCTACAACGCCATCACGACACCGGCAGTGGCCGACGACGGCAGCGTCTATTGCGCCACAAAAGCCAACAAACTCTACAAATTCGACAAGAACGGCAACAAAGTCTTCGACAATCTCATCTTCACCGCCTCCGCAGGAGGGGAGACATTCGGCACGCCGTCAATCGACACTGACGGAACCGTCTTCATCGGTGCCGGAAGCAAGAACAAGGACGGCAACTTCGTGGCCTTCAATGCGGACGGTACGAAAAAATGGTCCTTCAGCGAATGGTACCGCACTGACGGCACGACTCCGGAGCCTGCCTATCAGGCGAGCATCGGCGGCATAGGTGACAAGAATGTCTATTTCGGTTGCGTCGGTCAGAACGGAATCGCGGTAGCCGTGGACAAGGCGAGCGGAAAACGCCAGGGCTTCGTCGTGCCGAGCGGCGGATGCAGGACAGGTCTTGTCCTCACCAATGACGGCTATGTGAGCTGGTACGGCGGCAAATACGGCCTTTTCGGAATTGCGCAGAGCACTCTCGACAACGGCGGGGCGGACCCGGTTTCATCAGTCGCGTGGAAGAACTGGAACGACAAGAACGCCGACACCTTCGCACAGGCCGACAATATGGCCGGCATCGCTGCTCTCACGATCAATGGCAAATCCTGCCTCGCGGGCACCGTCTATGACAAGATCGGCACGAGAATCTACGCGGTGGAAGCAGCCACGGGAACAGTCATCGCAAACCACTATGTGGAGGACAACACGGCATCACAGGACCAGGGCGGAGTCGTGGTGACGGCTGACGGCTGCCTTGTCGCCGCCCTCGCCTACACCACCGGTCAGGATGACGGAGGAATCGTCGTCATAGACCCGAAAACTGCGGATGCGAACGGAAAATGCATCGTAAAGGGACGCTACAATGTTCAGGAGAAGGTCTCCGGTTCACCGGCCATTGACAAGGCTGGCAACATCCACTTCGGAACGGAGTCCGGTCAGTACTATGTGCTTGACAAGGACTGCAAGCTCGTGCTCAAGGCGGACCTCGCCAAGGTCGTGGCCGAAAAGGACGCTACGGCATTCGGCAGCCTCAGAGTCGCGAAAATCTGGTCTTCAATCGTAATCGGCGACGAGGGCACGGTCTACATCGCATTCACCGACAACGATGACCGCACGGTTTCAGGAGTCGCCGCGTTCAAGCCGTACAACGCGCAGAACGAGAAGTTCTGCACCGGCCCGGCCGACTCCGACTGGCCTATGTTCGGTCACGACCGCCGTCACACCAACAGGCAGCTTTAGGCGGATGTGCCGAAATGTCACAGACTAACAGTTTTCAACTATGGCACTCAAACATTTGAGACGGCTTATCATCGGAGCGCTCGCCCTTCTGGCCTGCACTCCGACGTATGTCGTCAACGACGACGCTAAAGGAGACGGATTCAGCCCGAAGAACACTTCCCTGCTTGAGATGTGCGACAAGATTCAGGAAGACTGGGAGGACAATCTCGCAGTGTCAAGAATCTATGTCTGCGCCCACAGGGCGAACACCGTGGCGGGAAGCAGAAAAGGCATTCCAGAAAACTCCATTCCGAACATCCTTCAGGCAATCGAGTCGGGAGCGGATATGGTGGAACTCGACGTGCGCACGACAAAGGACGGGGAGCTTGTGCTGATGCACGATGCGACCGTGGACGCGACCGTGGACAAGTGCTACGGAAATGTCTCTGACCTCACCCTCGCGGAAATCAAGTCCCACGATATGAAGCAGCGCGGCGGCAGCGTCTATCGCGACGAGCAGAACGCCACCACCAAGGTTCCGACCCTGCTTGAAGCCCTTCAGGCGACAAAGGACAGGATTTATGTGAACCTCGACCTCTCCAATAAGGGAAACAGCCCCGCCAAGGTGCTTGAAGCGATTTACGAGGCCGGAGTCGAAGATCAGGTGATGCTCTATGCCGGGAGCGACATAACCGAGTACCAGAGGCTCAACCCTCTTGTCGCGGTCCATCCCTACATCGGCAGCGTGGATGCCCTCTCAACCTATTCGGGAATGATCGGAGCGAAGCTCTTCCAATACAGCAACGCCATCTACCTCCAGAAGAAGGTGGAGAATTTCGGCAGGCAGGTACATCTCAAGGGCTGCCTCTCCTATTCGAACCTTCTCGACTCCTACGACCAGAAGCTCCGGGACGGGGACTATTCTCCGCTCGACCTGTTCATCGAATCCGGTTCGGATTTCGTCCAGACCGATGTCGCGGAACTCGTGATTGCCTACCTCGACTCCAAGGGGCTGAGGTAGGGTCGGAAGCCGGTTCCGGCTTCCGGAAGCTCCGGCTGAAAATCAATGCAACTTCAACAACTGAAATTATGACCACAAAAGAACCTGAAACACAGGGCGGCAGCGGCCACGCCGCCTTAAGACGACCCGGGGGGGGCGGGTATCTCTCTCCGGCGATGGAAACGCAGCTGATTTCCACCGGCGACTCGTTCGCAACGAGCCTCAACGCTCAAAACGAGGCTTATGTCTTCGATGAGCAGACATTCAAATGGTAGTTCATCACTAAAACAAATGTAAAATGAAACGACATATATCAATATTCTCGCTTGCGGCGGCCGTCGCCCTCTCGGCTGCCGTATCCTGCCAGAAGGAACAGGCAGACGACAACGGAGACAGACACGAGGGGCTTGTGAAAGTGGAATTTGCCGCAGCGGCGGAAGGCACGGTTGAAACGGCGGTCAAGACCACGGTTAACGGGGAGACCGGAGCCGTTTCCTGGGCTGCGGGCGACAAGCTCGTCTTCGCCTGGGAGATTGACGGCGGCGCATCTTCGGCTGCTTCCGACGCAATCTCAGAGATTGACTCTGATACCGGCAAGGCGAAGATTGTCGCCAACCTCCCTTCAGAGTTCTCCGAAGGCGACTTCAGCGGCGAAGGACGCAGCCTCTACGCAGTCTATCCATCTTCAGTCACCGCAGCGGCGGGCTCTTCCAAGCTCACAGTCACCGTTCCTACGGTTCAGGACGGCAGTTTCGCCCTCGCGAACATCTCCGCAGCGCAGTGCGTGACAGGCTCATCCGATCTTTTCCTCAAGAACATAGGCGGTCTGCTCCAGTTCACCGTTGAGGACGAATCGGTGAGCAAGGTCATCCTTGACGCAGACGAAGTTCCGGTTGCCGGCAAGGCCGAACTGACCTTCACCGACGGCATCCCGACAGCAAGCGTCACCGAAGGCAGTCCGCTGATAACCCTCGACATCGACGGTCCGGGCACCTACTACATCTCCGTCCTCCCCTGCACCCTCAACGGCTTCTCAGTCGAACTCCAGAACGCCGAAGGCGATGTGGTCGGCCGCCAGTCGACAGCAAACACCCTTACGGTGGAGCGGAACGGCGTAAAGAAACTCGGAACGATAGAACTCGGCTTTGACGACAAGTTCTTCGTGACCCCGACGGGAAAGGGCACAAAGTCCGGCAGAAGCTGGGACAACGCGGCAGATGTTTCAGGATTCAAGGCTCTTGCAACGAAGGATGTCGAGACTGAAATATATCTTGCCGCAGGCACATATTCCGTCACCGCTGCGTTTGAATCAAATACCGCATCAACTGCCAAGTTCACTGTTTACGGCGGTTATCCTTCCGATGCCGAGGGCTGTTCAACCCAGGGGCGTGACGCTTCGGCGAACGCCACGATTCTTGACGGCGGCTCCGCTTCCCGCATCTGGCTTATGAGTCAGGGTACATTCTCCATTGACGGGGTCACATTCCAGAATGCCAATGGCAACTCCGAAAATGACGGCGGTGCGTTCGGGATAGCATCTTCAGGAGACGGGACCGTTTTCGTTACATTCACTTCCTGCAAGTTCCTGAAAAACAGCACCACCGATTATGGTACAGGTACAAGCAAGTCTGGAGGCGTGATGAATATCGGAGAAAAGTCTTATGTACAAATCGAGAGCTGCCATTTTGAAGGCAACTACGCAAGGAACGGCGGCGCGATAAACTCCAACGGCGGCGACTCATCGACTCTGAATGTCAAAAACTCAACTTTCACTGAGAATTTCACCTACAACACATCGGGAGCGGTTCAGTGTGCCGGCGGAATCAACACCTTCGAAAACTGTACATTCGAGAAGAATTACACCAGCATCGGAACCGGAGGAGCGGCTCATATGGGAGGCACGTCCACCATTGTGACATTCAAGGGGTGCACATTCAATGAGAATGAGGGATCACGAGAGAAATATCCTTACGCCACAGTATCAAACGGGTACATAGGAGGAGCAATCTCCATCGAAAACAAGGCCGTTCTCAACGTTGAAGGCTGCACATTCGACGGCAATATAGCATCTGTAGGCAGCGCTATTTATGCGATAAAAAATGGCAATGCGGTCATCAAAGTGAGCGACAGCGTCTTCAAGAACAACAAATGCGCCTCCAGAGGAGTTATTATGTTAAATGGCGGAAACGCCGTGCTTTTCCTCGACGGCTGCAGTTTCTTCGACAATACGATGAGGACAAGCGACTGGGGTGTCGTAATCCACGGCAGTTCACCCGCTGCAGTGTGTATGAACAACTGCACATTCTACAACAACACAAGTCAGACTGCAGGCGGCAACTCCGGCTGTCTCAACCACGACGGCTGGTTCATCGGGACAAACTGCACGGTCATCGCCAACAACGCCCTCGCGACTTACAGAATCAACAGCAAGAAAGCGACGCAGGGATACTGGTACAACAGCATCCTCGCCAATGAATACGAAAACGGTCTCGTCTTGAACTCCAGCGCGATGAGTTCAGTCATCAACACGTACAACTGCCTCATAGGTCCGAAGATGACTTCTGCGGACGGGCTATGGATGGACAGCGCATCGACTGTGGATACGGACATACTTTCCGGTGCATCATTCGATTCCTCCAAGATGGTATGGCTCTGGAACGGTCCGGACGACTCGTTCACAAAGACAACCGAGAACGCAATCAAGGCCGCGCTCAATGCTATGACTGACAACAACGGCAACACTAATCTCAACGCCGCCTTCGGCCCGAAGTTCGCCGAATGGGTCGAAAGCCTCGGGGGCTTCGAGAAAGACCAGCTCGGGAATGTCAGAACAGCCTCCGGAACCTGGCCTGGAAGCATCGAAAGCGAATGACGATGAATGCGTTATCAGACAGACTGCTGCGGATTTTACTCGCGGCGACTGTTATTCTCTGTTCTTGCGGCGGAAACCGGGAGTTTTCGCCGCAAGGCGATACTGACACCGGCAAAGAAGAGCCGTCAACACCGAACAAGACCAGGCTGAGCACCGCCGCCGACTTCATCGCGTTCGCGGAAGCCGTGAACGCGCAGGACGGTACGGAGAATGAGGACATTTTCCTTGAAAAGGACATAGACCTGAGTTCCGTCACAGACTGGACTCCTGTCGGCAACGGCAGATTCACCCTCACGGACGGGATTCCCACTGTTACCGGACCGATGTTTCAGGGACATTTCCACGGGCAGGGACACCGCATCCGCCATTTCAAGGCGACGGGGGATTCGGATGAGACGGGGAGCGTCTTCGGACTTTTCGGTATAATAGGCCCGGGGGCGACGGTTGAAGACCTCGGTTTCGAAAGCAGCTGCGCCCTCAGCGTGAAGTCCGCTTCCGGACTCTGCGCCCGGGGACTTCTCGCCGGAGTTGTCTGCGATGCCTCGGTCAGCAATGTCAACAGCGCCGCAGCTCTGCGATTCAGAAGCACAGGGATGCCGGCCGGGGCGGAACAATACGCCGGAGGCCTTGTCGGCTGCCTGTTTTCAATTGAGGAAAGCGCTGAATTGCGCCGCGTCACCGTCAGCGGAAAAATCACTGCAGGGAATGCCGCAGGAGACATCGCCCCGAAAGCCTCGGGCTGCGAACCTGGATGTCGGATTGCCGCCATCGCCGCCGGCAGTTTCGGTACGGAGGAACATTGCGCGAAGATAACGGACTGCACCAATGAGGGGGCTCTGGAGTCTTCGCTCTGCCGCGCCGCCGGAATCTGCGCCACCGCACGGAACACGGTTTTCAACAACTGCACAAACAAGGCGGCCGTACTCGGGAACTGCCCGGCGGAAGGTTCGGGGAGACTCGGCGGACTCGTCTGCGAAAATGCCGGAGGCTGCACCTTCTGTGACTGCACGAACTACGGCGACGTCACCTCCATCACTTCCGGAATGGCGGGCGGGATAGTCTGTCTTCCCGGCGGAGGGGCTTTCACCCGCTGCTCCAACTACGGCGACATCCGCACTGATAACATCTGCAGAGGGGTCTTCTGGGCATATGCAGAGCAGAAGACCTTGTGGCAGAGCTGCATCGCCGACGGTTCCGTCGGTCCTTATGCCGACGGCGAGGGGGTTGAGGACAACTATCCTGACGCGGAAGTCACCCGCTATCTCGGAGTGCAGAAGGAGGGTACGGAATCGGTTCTGAACGATATAAACTATCTCGTCCGCATTCTCAAGGGCGTGGAGCCGAAGTTGAAGATTCTCTTCATCGGCAACAGTTTCACCA
>CAVDEO010000048.1:17433-17823 GCA_963607915.1 bacterium | reverse complement strand
GGTGGCTTGTCTTTTTTGAAGAAATCTAATTTTCCAACGCAATGAAAATCAGTCGGTTCCTTACAAAGACAAAAATACTGTAAAGGAAACTGGGAAGAAAGCCCCTGACCTCATACTGGAAGCAATCAAACTCAACCCTCAAATAACTGTCGCCGAGATTGCGGAGCAATGCGGATTGACATATAACGGTGCCTATTACCACATTGACAAATTAAGGAAAGAGGGTAAGATTTCCCGCCAGGGAGCCGACAAAGGCGGAGAGTGGGTCATCCTTTAATCTCTACCTGCAAACAATCTTCGAGCGACCAGGGAATGCTCCGGCATTGTCACCTCCCTGCTTCGGGGCATACTTCCGTTTTGAGCTGTAAAACTGCCATTCGCTTATCCCAA
>CAVDEO010000048.1:0-17423 GCA_963607915.1 bacterium | reverse complement strand
CGACCCGATGGAAGCCAAGAGCCGGTACGGGATGCGGGACGAACAAGAGAAAACGATGGACATCTGCTGATAGAACAGGCGTTTGTTCGTTTCGGGGATGGCGGACAGCTCGATAAAGTGGCACCACGTCAATTGTCTCGACAGTGTTGAGACTATCTTTTCATCGGGGAACAACCTTGCCACCTTGAGCATCCGGAAAATAGAAGCCCTCTGATAGCCTCCCCTCACGAAACGGGACAGTCAGCCTGTCAATCCCTCCGGAGTCGTTCACGGCAGTCTCATCCTCGGCCGAAGTCTTTACCGGACTTTCTCAAGTCCGGTAAAGGACAGTTCTTGTTTCCTTTCCGTGCAATCAGAACATCCGCTTCCCGTCCAGAAACTCTTCATTGCGGGTGATCAGCTCATTGAGCCGCTCGACCGACTTTCCGGTGCGGAGACCGTCCGGAGCGGTGTGGAGACAGTAGTCGACCAGCCGGTCCACCGTACTTGTCGCCACGTGGGTGCGGGTGTCGCAGGATGCGTAGTAGATGAATACGCGGCCGTCGTCATCGGCAATCCAGCCGTTGCAGAACAGCACATTCATCACGTCCCCGACAAATTCATCCCCCTCCGGAGCCATGAAGAATCCCGCCGGCTCGGCAATCACCTTCGTCGGGTCTTCAAGCGAAGTCATATACATATAGAGGACATATCTGAGTCCGGAAGCGCAGCCCCTCACTCCGTGCGCGAGATGAAGCCAGCCCTGCGGAGTCCTGATCGGGGCGGGACCCTCGCCGTTCTTCAGCTCCATTATGGTGTGGTAGTGCCGGAAACTGATTATCTTCTCCTCCACGGCTTCGGCGCGGCAGATGTCCGGAATCAGAGTCCAGCCGATTCCCCCGCCCCTGCCGGCATCTATGAATCCGTCCTGAGGGCGCGTGTAGAGGGCGTATTTCCCGTCCACGAACTCCGGATGGAGCACCACGTTGCGCTGCTGCGAGCCTGACTTCAAGTCCGGAAGCCTTTCCCAGTCCACAAGGTTCTTCGTACGGGCGATTCCGGCGCAGGCCACTGCGGATGACAGGTCTCCGTCGGGAGCGTGAGGGTCTTTCCTTTCGACGCAGAATATACCGTAAATCCATCCGTCCTCGTGGAGAGTGAGACGCATGTCATAAATGTTCACGGCCGGCTCCCCGTATTCAGGCATAGTCACCGGACGGTCCCAGAAACGGAAATTGTCCACCCCGTCCGGGCTTTCGGCGACGGCGAAGAACGATTTCCTGTCCGCCCCCTCGACCCTTGCCACGAGCACATATTTCCCGTTCCATCTGATTGCCCCCGCATTGAACGCGGCGTGTATGCCGAAGCGCTCCTCAAGCTTGGGATTGGTCTTCGGATTCAGGTCATACCTCCAGGACAGAGGCGCGTGGTCCCCCGTCAGCACGGGATTTTCATATCTTTCATAGACTCCGTTCACATACACGGGTTTGTTCTCCCTCACAAGGAGTCTTTCGTGATTTTCTTTCAGCCAATCAAGTCTCTCCTTAAAGTCCATAGCTGTAAATTGTTATCGTTTCATTAAATTCTCTGTCCCGACTTGTCGCGGTTCATTCCTGTTCCAGGAATATGGTTCTGTCATCGGCGCAGAAACTGCGGAAATCCTCCGCATCAGCCGACCCCTCGAACGGGGCGTAGAAATGTCCCGGCTTGTCCCAGGCGTTCCTCCAGGTCAGCACATAGCACACAGGCTGCCCCTCGACGGCCTTCAGAAGCACATCCGTCCACCAGCGCGGATTCGGTATTCCCTCGAAACCCGTTTCCGAGACGGCGACAAGCTTTCCGTGTTCCGCAGCGAAACTCTTCATATATTCCAAGTCCCCCGAAAGCACCCCGACAAAGTGCGCGTCGGCCTCGGCCATCGCATTCTCGGACGCCGGATCCGGAGAAATGAATTCATAGTGGTCAACCCCGAGTATGTCAACGAGTTCATCGCCCGGGTAGCGGCTGAAATACTGCGTGCTGTCTATCTCGGAGTTCGGGGAATATGCCCAGAGGAGATTGTCGAGCCCCCGCTCCTTTTCAAAATAATCGTGCGTCAGCGCGAACAGCGCCTTGTACTGTTCCGGAGTGCAGAGATTGCCGCCCCACCAGAACCAGCTGCCTATGTTCTCGTGCCACGGACGGAAGATTGCCGGAATCCGGTTGCCGTCGCCGTCACGCAGCGAGTCGATGAAGTCCGCGGCCCTGCCGAGCCATTCCATGAACTTCCCGTGGTTCTCCCCGCCCTCAAGCACGGACGCGACGGCATCACGGCTTGAAATGTCCCACGAGTCCCCGCCGGTCAGAGGATTCCGCGCATGCCAGGAGAAAGTCACGATTCCCCCCTCTGTCCAGTGTTTCACCGCCGCCCGGCGCATCAGGTTGAAATCCACGCCGTCGAGGTTCGCCGCATCCCCGAGTTCTATGCCGCCGAGGTCGAAGCCGACCATCGCGGGCTTCAATCCGCAGACAGCCCGGACATCGCTTCTTTCGAGAGGGTCGGTCTCAGGTTCGGTCACTTTCCAGGAGTGGCCATAGACGGGGTCATCCTGATGGGCATAGAAGAATCCTCCCTCGCATACAGCCTGCTGAAGCCTGTCCCGCAGTCCGTCCGAATTGCTCTCCTGCTTTGTCCCGCAGCCTGTCGCCGCGAGGAGAACGCCCGCCGTGAGCATCGCGTCAATGTATTGTCTCATTCTCATGATATCATTATTTTCAAAACATTCTTCAAAATGACATTCCGTCCGGCTGCCGGCCGCACCGTGTCGCAGACGGTGGTCTATGGCGCTGAATCATAGACCGAAGCGATGGTGTAGGACTCCGAATCATCGGACACGGCCCGGACCATCGCCTCCGTCACCATTTCCCCGTCCGCGAGGTATTCCCCCGTGGAATGGTTTATCACCGCGCTCGACTCCCGTCCGGATCCATCGTAACCGTTGTCCCAGAAGAACGGGGCGATTCCGCAGTCACGGGATGCCTTGCAGAAATATTCGAGATAGTATCTCCGGAACTCTTTCTGCCGCTGAGTCTGACGGTTGGCACAGCCGGACTCTCCGATGTAGACCGGAATCCCCTTGTCCACATATTTCTCCTTCAGACGCTCCAGCACATCGAGCAGTTCGGTCTCCGCCGCCGGGCAGGGGTTGTTCACCGCCGTATGCCCCCATTCATCATATTTGCATTCGAGGGTGTAATCGTAAGGGTCGTAGCAGTGCACCGCAACCATAAGGCGGCATTCCGCGCTGTCTTCCGGGAGCGTGAGATGAGCCATAGTCAGATCCGGGTTGGCGCAGTAGCCCGGAATGCCGAGCCAGCGTGTGGCGTTGCAGCCCCCTGTCTCCCGCACCACGTCCACGAACGCCTGAACCCACTTGTTGATGACGGCATACTGCGCTCCGCCGTCCCTGAGGTTGTCTCCCCAGCCCCATCCGCCGTCGTGCAGTTCGTTGAAGGGTTCGAAAATCAGAAAATCCCCCTTGTCGGCGAAGCGGAGGGCAATCTGCCGCCACAGAGCCTTGAATTTCCGGGTGATGTTCACATAGTCAGCGGACGAAGATGCGGCTTTCTTGAGATTGAGCCACCAGGCGCTGTCCGCCCCGTCGTGATGGACATTTATTATGACATTGAGTCCCGCCGCCTCGGCATAGCCCACGAGTTCCGCGACCCGGTCCATCCACGCCGTCTCCACCTCATAGTCCGGAGCCTCACCTATGTGCCCCATCCATGTGACAGGAATCCTCACGGAGGTGAAGCCCTTCGCCTTCAAGCCGTCGAAAGTGGCCTGAGTGGCCTTCGCATTGCCCCACGCCGTTTCTTCCGCGACACCATTATTGTGGGAGTCCATCTGATTGCCGAGATTCCAGCCGAGTCCGAGTTTCTCCGCCATTTTCAGGGCGGCGTCTCCGTCGATCCTCTCCTCCGGTACGGTGTCGTCAGTCCGCCCATCCGTGTCCGCGCCCCCGTATCCTGAAGTCCCGTTCTTTCCGCAGCCGCAGGAGAGAACCGCAAGCCAGAGGACGGTGAAGAGCGCCATAATATGTCTTTTCATCGGTATCATATCCACCTGTTTCAAGAAAATCATTTTGCGGATATCATCTTGCGGACTTCAAATCCTCTCTGTTGAGCATACAGTTCTCCGAAAGAACTTTCTTCCAGTCCCCCGCCGTGTTGTTCCAGGAATCCGAATAAAGCACCGGCTCTCCGCCCACGAAATTGCACCAGTTCATCATATACAGCCACGGAGCGTCCTCCGCGTGCGCCAGCGGGAAATCGAGAAGATTGCCGAACTCGCTGAGCGCCACCATCTTCCTGCCCATGACCGAATTGTTCACATAACGGAAAGATGCGGACTGGGAAGTCCATTTGCTTTCATAGAGGTCGGCTCCGACGATGTCCACATAATCGTCGCCGGGATACCACGCACGGGCCTTGTCAGGGTCTTCGCAGACCTTGCCGCCGTCCCTGGTCTGCACGGTCCACACCCAGATCAGATTGTTCAGACCATAGTTGTTCTGAAGAGCGTCGCGCAGATATTTCCATAGTTTCACACAGGCGTCGGCTCCGTCATATCCCCACCAGAACCACGCGCCCCAGGTGTAGTCCCCGGCAGCCTCGTGAAGAGGCCGGAACAGCACCGGAATCCCTGCGTCCTGAAGCAGCCTCATATAGCCTGCAAGCTTTTCAATCTGCTCATTGACAAGTTCGTTCTGCCAGGTGCCTTCAGTCAGGGCTTTTTCCACGCCGAATTTCCGGGTGTTGTAGGAGTAGTTGTCGAGGTCGGTCTCCCCCTCCGCTGACGGCACGGTCCAGTGCCAGCCGATCTGGATGATGTTGCCCGCCTCCCAGGCGGTCTTCACCGGAGTGATGTCTCCATAGTCCGGGCAGCCGTCCCACTTCTTCGGCGGCCAGTTGAGGAAGATGTAGTCGAAGCCGACGATTGCGGGGTAGATTCCCGACTGTTGCGCGATGTAGTCCGTGTATGTCGTCTCCCACGCGGTGCCGCCCATAGCTCCGCTCAGAGTCTTCTTCCCGTAATTCTCCAGCAGAAACGCATAGAGTTCCCGCGCCTGAGCCGTCGCGTCCGGATTGGTCAGCGAGGTCGCCGGGTTGCGGTCATAATCCGTCTCGGCGGCTTTCATCGAAAACGTGCAGCTGATTTCTCCGGCGGGGTTGTCCTTGTAACCGCTGATTACGCCCTCGGGGACGGTGAGCGTGTAGGTGATTCCTTCCCGCAGGGAGGATACCGTTATCGTGACGGCACTGTTGTATGCCAGCACCTTGTCGACCGAGGCGTCGTTGTCTATGCTCACAAGAGAGTGCTTCGAAGACGGGCATTTGACGTTCTGATCGAAAGTCAGAACTATCTGCAGCGACTCCCCCTTGAGTTCCTGCGCACCGTTCTCCGGAGAACAGGAAACCAGCTCGGGAGCCGCCGCGCCCCCGCCTCCGTCCTGCGGGTTCTCTTTCTGACAGCCCGCAACCGTCCCCACAAGGGATACGGCCGCGAGAGCCAGTACCATATTTCTGATTTTCAGCATACGACAACTCATTTTTGTTCAAAGAAGATTGGATCCCGGCGGCAGGGTCAGCCGCCGCCGGGAAATGGAATGTTTCTAATTGAGACCTATCTTGGTGAAGGTTATACCCTTCCCCTGACAGATGAGCGCATAGCCCCAATTCTGTATCGAAGTGAATACGGCATATATCTCGGCTGTGACCTCAAACGATATATATCCGTCACTTATCGCCGTAGGGGAATTTGTAGCATTGAACTGATTCTGCGCCGACTGATCCGGGAAAAGCATGCTCATTCCGCTCCAATGCCCGTCAAAAAGCTGAATCTGCCAATCCGTTTCACTCTCTGCGGAGAAATAAATCTTTACGGTGTTGCCGATTTCTATGCCGGCATTCAACCAATCATTCTCCGTTCCAAGTTCAAGGTTGTTGTTATAATCCGCGCCAGTATATGCGCTTCCTTCCCAGATGGTCTTCTCCTGAGAGATTTCCTGGACAATCTCAATCTTGGTGAATGTGATGTCAGAACCCTGGATTATGATGCCGGCCGCCTTGACACTCTCCGCCTCGGCTTTTTTGGCCTCTATGCCGGAGAGAATCTCCGCCGTCAGCGTAACCTCGGTGCACCAGTCAATCGCGCCTTTTCCCTTGTAGCTGCAGACAGGGGCAAGCTGTTCCGAGCCTATCTCCGGGAAAATCAGATGACTCCAATCCCCATAGTTCATCTGAGCCTGACACCAGGTGTCGTCGTCATAAGTGTAGTAGAGCCTCATCTTCGTACCGGCCTTGATTCCGTCGAATTTCGATGCCGGAACGAGGACACGTCCGCCGTCGCCCCAGGTGATAGGCAGACTGCCTTCCCACGCAGTGATGTATTTCAGCTCCAGAAGCACGTCAATGCTCTGAGGACAGGTCTCGCGGTCGCCGTTGAGAAGGTCGAAATATACCGGATAAACGCCTATCTTATTGTAAGGCATCACGAACGAGATTTCATTGTCGCTGCGTGAAGAATAGCCGGTGACTTTCGCCTCGCCGATGTAGATGTTCTCGATGAGCATGAAGTTCTCACCCTTCAGAGTGACCATACCGCCGATGTGCTCGGATGCCGGCATCTCGTTCACGATAATCAGAGCGTCATAGCTGAGAGTGATTTCCTCCTCAGGTTCTATTGTCTCGCCGTTGTAGAGCGTGAGCACGATTTTCCCGGAAACGGAAGTGTTCGCCGTGGTTATGACGAGCTGAGTGCCGTCTTCATTGGCCTTTATCTCGACAGATTTCCCGCCGAGAGTCGCGCTTTCCACGAACTGGAGTCCGGTGCCCTCCAGAGTGACGGTTTCACCGGCCATCAGAGAGAGAGGGGAAACGGAGGTGACTGTCGGGGATATGAGCGTGTAGGCGACGGACACGGTCTCGCCGTTCGCCATCGTGAGGACGATGTCTCCGCCCCTTGCCTTGACAGGGACTTCCAGACTTATCTTGTTGTCGGCGAATTTGAAATCAGTGACTGCGTCAGCATTCGGGAAAGTGACGGCAGTTACGACATCGAGGTCTTTGCCCGAAATCGAGATTGTCCCGCCGAATGTGACCGAGGCCGGAGAAACTGAGAGCTCCGTCGGTTCCACCATCTCGACGGAACCGGCCTTGAACTCCTTCCCCGCATAGCTGACGGCGACCACATCTCCGGACTTCATCCCTTCGGGAACGGTGAACATCAGGCTCTTGTAATCCGATGAGATTTCAATGTCCTCGGTTTCCACGATGACATCCCCGCCCAGACGTATCTGCTCGACCATATCGAGATACTTTCCGCTCACAGTGGCGGTCTTTCCAGGTTTCCACGCATCGGCTTTCACGGAAGACACCGTCGGGTCACCGATTGTCAATGACTCCTCGGAATAGATGAGATTCGCGATTTCACCCTCGTCGGAAAGGATTATCTTGCCTGAGACAGCAGTCGAAGGAATAGTGACCGTGGCATTGTGCCTGTCGATGTTGACGACAGCCACGGCAGTCCCGCCCTCGAAAATGACGCTTTTCACAAGATTCATATAGTCTCCTTTCAGCTTGAGGACATCACGCGGATAGGCCGGGGTGCTCTCTGTCGAGAAACTCTCGAGCACGATAGGCTCCGTGTATTCCAGTTCCGTCCCGGTGGTGAACTTATTCCCGTCGGAAGACACAAGGGTCAAGGCTCCGACTTCCGGACCCTCCACCGGGAGAATCACGCGGATTTCGCTCTTGATGCCTGTGGAGAGAACCTCTATCTCGGTTATCGGATCGACACCCGGAATCTGAACCTCGACGATTCTGTCGAGGTTGCTTCCGGTGAAGGTCAGCGCACCACCGCGCATCACGGGATTCGGCCCGTAAGACACAAGCCTCACCCCTGTCTCGGAGTACTGGTTGGTGTCGAGATTGTCGCTCTTGCACCCTGAGAACACAGGAATGGCAAGTGCCACGACTGCTAAAACTTTATATAAGCATTTCATAATCAATTCCTCCGTTTATTTGACAGGGACCGCCCTGATGTTGTCAATCTGAATCATCGGATTGCAAGGGCTTCCCGCAGCCTCGCCGGATGCCATGAAGATTTCCATTCCGGCGAATGTATTCTCCTCGAGATGGCCTGTAGCCTTGCTGCCGTCCCAGAACCATATGAATTCGCTTGCGATAGGAAGGGTCACGGTAATCCATTGTCCTCCCGTGTCGAACGAGCCTGTCGCGAGCCAAGGCCTGTACAGGGCACGCGGAAGCGAGAGAGCGGTGTCGTGGAAATAGCTGTTGTTGGCCGTGCCCACGGTACACATGTCGGTGCTTGCGAAATAGATCTGCATCGGACATCCTGTCCAAGGGTGCTCGGCCGGAATGCGCATCTCGAACTTGAGAACCATGTTGGAGAAGTCGGAGAAATCGACAAGGTCGTTGAGCTTCTCTCCGCCCGGATCGTTGAAGGTCTCCGGACTCGCCCAGTTGCCAGGCCAATACTCGAAGTGGTAGCCGGTGTCCGCCCAGTCGGTGCCGTCGGCCTTGAGTGCGTTCTCCACATCGCTGTAGAGCAGCAGGTACTTGCCGCTGAAAGAATCCCCGTCTTCCTGGACCACCTGCTTGTGCCATGCGTTGACGCCGGTTCTCGCGTCATCGAAAGTGAAGAGCATTCCGCGGTCGTCCTTCCACTGGAAGCCGGACTGTCCCGTGCCGGATTCCGTGGTGACCTTGATCTTGCCCGGCTGCGCTCCTGCAGGAATCACGACATCGAAGGAAGAGAAGGTGAGATTGCTAATCTTCTCCGCTTCCGCGCCGGTGAATTCCACTGTCAGAGGCTCATAGAAATAGTTTCCGGTTATGGTCACCGTCTCGCCGGCCTCCGCATACTCGAACGACATCGAATTTACGACTGGAACAGGCGGAAGAACCTTGAAATCGACCTTGACCGTGTCCTTGGCTGCGGTGACAAGGTACATCTTGTCGGTCTGAACCGTCGGCAGAACCTTCGGAACGGAGACGATGAGGGTGTTGTCCGTTATGTAGCTCGTGTTCAATATGGCTTTCTGGTCATTGAACCACAGTTCGTTGACGCTGCGCAGATTCTGTCCGAGCAGACACAGGACTTCGTCCATATAGGCCGAGGTCACGGTTATGTCACGGTCCGCATACCGCACGGAGTACACCTCGGGCACGCCGTCGGTGGCCCTGAAACGGTCCGGATAGTCAACCCTGTCGCAGGAGAGAAGCCCCAGAACGGCTGCTGACAGGAAAGATATGTATTTGATTGTTTTCATCTTGCGTTAAAAATTATAGTGGTACTCAGAACGGATGTCAACATGGACAGCCTCCGCCGCGGAGGACATGTTCCCGTTGAAGACGACATCCTCCGTAGGGAAAGGAAGAGTGAAGCTGGAGATTGTCACGTTCGGACGGTCGTACTGGTTGTTGTCCGTATCGCCCCTGTATGTCACTCCGCTTGCGTCCCATTTGCCGGAGTAGTCGAAATCCTCTCCTATCCAGGTCTTGTAAACATCGTTGAGACCGTTGTAGCAGTCCCTCTTCTGCGCCTTGATTTCAGCTATGCACGCGTCAGGCTCATAGTAGGCCCTGCGGACGAAGTCGTACCAGCGGTCACCCTCGCCGGCAAGCTCCAGACGGCGCTCCTTCCAGATGTCCTCCCAAGTCACTGCGTCCAGGGCCTTTGCTCCGGCACGCTCGCGCACCTTGTTCACATAGGTCTTCGCGGCGGCGTTGTCCGTGTCCACGACAGCTTCGGCATAGATCAGATACAGGTCGGAAAGCCTGAGGATGTGGGTCGGGAGCTGGTTCGCCATCTCCTTCGGAGTGATTCCGAGAGCGGATTCGTGGTCGTGATTGTTCCCGAAGAGGTGCTTCACGTTGTTCGAACCGGTGTTGCACTTGAGCTCGCCTCCAGGACCGCCCTTGCCGTAATTGTCGGCGTCGTAGATGAAGCGGAGGTAGTCGAAGCCCTTATTCGTCCCGTTGTAGGTCTTGTCAGTCCAGAAATAGTCATAAACATCGCCCGGAAGCATCATCGTCGCGTGACGGCGTATGTCCTGGTCCACTCTCGGGTAGGTCGGCATCGCCGTGACATCGATTCCGAAAGCCTGCTGCAGATCCACGGAAGGTCCGACATATGTCCCCCAGCAGTCACCGTTCTCGTCGAATCCGACCATTCCGAGGTCGCTCTGGAGAGTGTTCTGCTGAGTCCATGGGTCGCGCCCGCAGCTCCACAGCCACGAAATCAGGCACTCTCCCGTCTGGTTGAAGCCTTTCAGACGGAAGACATCCTCATAGTCCGGAGTGAGTTCCCTGCCGGAATTGTCAATCACGTCCTTGGCATATTCCGCCGCCTTCCCGAGTTCTTCGGAGTCGAGAGCGCCTGACAGACCTGCCTTGGTGAGATAGACTTTCGCAAGGAGGGCTTCAGCTGCGTAGTAGTCGATTCTCTCATAGTCGGAGAATCCGGAGGTCTTCGCAGGAAGCAGTTCCATCGCCTTCTCGAGCGTCATCACGATATATTCATAGACATCGGCGCGCTGGACTTTCTGAATCTTGTTCACGTTCCCGGATGCTATGAGGGAGGTGTTGTCGTGTACAATCGGAACTTCCCCGAAGGTGCGCACGAGATAGAAATATGCCATTGCCTTCCACACGAGAGCCTCCCCTATGCACTTGTTCTTGCACTCCTGGGTCGGGCCTTCGGAGTTGAGGATGTTGTTGATGACGGTGTTCGCGTGTCCGTTGACAGCCCACAGGGAGTAGGACATGTTCACCAGATCCTCATCCGAGCCGTTGGTGGTGAAGTCCAGATAAGGCGAACTCCCCCAGAACATGTTGCCGGACATCACCTCGCCGATTTTGATGAATCCCCTCTGGAAATCATACCACGGGGAGTTGTAGAGGTAGTTCACTCCCTGCTCGCACTGCGAGTCGTTCTTGTAGAAGTTGTCCACGTTGTAGTTGTCTTCGCTCGGACGGTTCAGGAAGTCCTCGCAGGAGACCAAGGTCACCGCGGCTGCGGCGATGGACAGACCTTTCATTATGTTTGAGATTTTCATATCCTGCTCATTAGAATGTTATGTTCAGTCCGAAAGAGTACATCGTCGGAGACGGATAGCGTCCGTTGTCCACACCGTAGGTGAGTCCGGAAGAGTCCTGCGTGCTCGCGCCGACTTCCGGGTCATAGCCCGAATACTTCGTGAACGTGTAGAGGTTCTGGATGTTCACATAGACGCGGATGTTCTCGATCTTCGCCTTTGAGAGAAGCGCCTTCGGGAAGGTGTATCCGAGAGTGATGTTCTTGATTCTCAGATATGAGCCGTCTTCCACATAACGGTCGCTGATGCGGTCGTTGTCGTTGGCGTCGGTGAGTGTGGCGCGTGGAATCGTCGCGTCGGAATTCTTCACCCTGACATTGTCTATGTGGTCGTACCACTTGCTGCCGTCGGCATAGACTATCGACGCGTCAATCGGTTCGAGCCTTGCGCGGCTGTTGACGACATTGAGCTGGTTCGTCCAGGTGCTGTTCATATGGGTGAGAGTTATGGCATTGTAGTTCAACACCTTGTTCCCGTATGAGCCGTTGAGGAATATGCTGAGGTCGAAGTCCTTGTAGCGGAACGTGTTCGTCCATCCGAAAGTGAATTTCGGAAGCGGGGAGCCGAGATCGGTGCGGTCGTTCTCGTCGATGACTCCGTCGCCGTTGATATCCACGTATTTGAGGTCGCCGACCCATACCGTGTTGCTGCGGTTATATACTCCGTCGGAAGGATATTTCGCAGGTTTTGCAGAGTTCTCGATGTCTTCGAGATCCTTGTAGACTCCGGCGACCTTGTAGCCGTAGAAGTTGTAGAGGGATTTGCCTATCTCGGAAACGCAGACGATGTCGCTCCACTGTCCGTAACCGATGAGGGACGCGTTTTCGGTGTCGCTCAGGCTCAGGAGTTTGTTGCGGTTGAAGGAAATCTGGAAGTTGCTGTCCCAACTGAAATTCGAGAGTTTCACCGGATGGGCGTCGAGAGTGATTTCAAGACCCTTGTTCTCAATGCTGCCGTAGTTTCCCTTCGGAGCCTGCAGTTTGGACGAGCCGTTGCCCTGGGTTCCCATATAGGACGGGAGCTGCAGAGACATCAGCATATCGTCCGACCTCTTGTAATATGCATCCACGGTGAGGTTGAGCCTGTCATCGAAGAAGCTGAGGTCGAGACCCAGGTTGTACTGCTGCTGGCTCTCCCAGCGGATTGAGGTGTTCGGGATGTTTGCCGGACGGAAGCCCATTCCCAGAGCTGAAGGCATTCGGGAGATGGCCGCGCCCCACGCATAAGAGCCGATGTTCGCGTTTCCTGTCTGTCCCCAGCCGAAACGCAGCTTTCCGTTGTTGACCACGGATTTCACAGCGTCGAAGAATTTCTCGTTGGAGAATCTCCACGCTGCGGCTACGGAGTGGAATCCGGCCCAGCGGTTGCTCGGGCCGAAGTTGGACGAACCGTCGTAGCGGAACGTGTAGGTGGCGAGGTAGCGGTCATCGTAGTTGTAGGTCTCGCGGGTGAAGAACGAAGCCATCGACGACGAACCGTAGCCTGAACTTATCGCAGGCGTTCCGGTCGCGAGCGCGATATTGTGGACTTCGTCTGAAGGGAGGTCGGTGTTGCTGGCCCCGAGGTAGTTCCACCTTGACTCCCAGCACTCCTGGCCGAGCATGGCCGTCACGGAATGCTTTCCCCACTGATTGGAGTAGGTGAGGTAGTTTTTGAGCTGCCAGAATGTATTGGAGTTCTTCTGGTTGCTTATGGAGTTCTGGCTGCGTACCCATCCTCCGAGATCGACCATAGGCTTGTAGCGGTCGGCGTCGGAGTTGCTGACGTCGAAACCGAGTTCGGTGCGCCAGGTCAGATGCTTTATCGGAGTGATGTCCATATAGATGTTGCCGGAGAGCTTCTGCCTCTTGAGCTTTATCTCGTCCATCATCGCAAGGGCCACAGGGTTAGGGTTGGTGTAACCCTCACGGATTGTGGATGAATAGTTTCCGTTCACGTCATAGACCGGAATGTCCGGAATGGTGGTCAGGGAGTAGTAGATGAGACCCTGATTGGAGTCGGCAAGTTTGAGGTCGTCCTTCGTGATGGCATAGGTGGCGTTCAGACCGAGTTTGAGCCATTTCTTGAGCTGCGCGTCAAGGTTGGTGCGGACGGAGAAACGGTTAAAGTTGGAACCTATGATTGTTCCCTGCTGGTCCATATAGGAACCGGAAACATAGTACTGCACCTTTTCTGTTCCGCCCTGTGCGCTCAGCTGGTGCTGATGCTGGAATGCGGTGCGGAAGATTTCGTCCTGCCAGTTCGTCCCCTTGCCGAGAAGCCCCGGATTGGAATAGTAAGGGTTGGCCTCGTAGATTATGCCCTCGTCTATCAATTCATTGTAGTACTGGGCATATTCGCGGAGATTCATCATGTCCAGACGGGTGTTCTGGCGTGAAACCGCGAACATTCCGTCGTAGGTGAAGCGCGCTTCGCCGGCCTTTCCGTGCTTGGTGGTGATGAGGACGACTCCGTTCGCTCCCTGCGCTCCGTAGATGGCGGTCGCGGACGCGTCCTTCAGGATTTCCATGCTGACGATGTCGGCCGGGTTGAGAGTTGACAGAGGTGAAATCGTGGAGACCGTACCGTTTCCGAGCGCGTCACCGAGTCCGAAATCAGCACCTCTGTTGCCCCCCCCTTGAACTATCACTCCGTCAATGACATAGAGCGGTTCGGCGTTGGCATTGATGGTCGCCTGCCCCCTGACGCGGATGGAAGACGATGAACCCGGAGCACCGGAAGTCGTGACGGCGGTCACACCGGCCGCACGTCCCTGAAGGCTCTGGTCGAGGGATGAAATGATGGAGCCCTTGAGGTCGGATTCCTTCATTGAGACTGAAGCTCCGGCGAGGTCGCTCTTTTTCATTGTTCCGTAACCTACGACCACCACTTCATCGAGAAATTCTGCATCTTCCGCCAGATGGACGACGAAATCCGTCTTGTCCCCGACGGTCAGCGTGTGCGTCGCATAACCTATGGATGAAATTTCAATGACAGCGCCCTTCCTGACGGAAAGTGTGAAATGTCCGTCATTGTCGGTCATCGTGCCGTTGGTCGTTCCTTTTTCAACGACGCTTGCACCGATGACGGGACCCGTCTGATCGCTCACCGTTCCCGTTACGGGAATCGTCTGAGCCATCGCGCTGACGCTCACAAGGAGCACCAGAAGGCACGAAAGCAGTTTACTTTTCATAAATTTTAGTGTTTAACATAGTTGTGGTTTATTATCAATTTTGCAAAGGTAGGGGTCATAATACCCTAAAACAAATACTATCTGACAAAATTATGATACTATTTTACCCTATCAATACGCATATGCTTTTCCTGTGGATTTTTATCAATACATTTGCGCGCAGCACATTGAGTGATGTGTGAAAGACACCACAATATACGGAATATACCATATATTATACAACACATAACCATATAATCACACGAAAATGAAACGATTTCTTCTCCCGGCCGCAGTCCTCTTCATCGCGGCCTCATGCGGGAACGACAGCATCACCGTCAGCCACGGGGGCGGGAAGACGAGGGTTGAAGCGGTTTCCGAAAACATATTCAGGGTGACATCCGTCCCACGGGGATGCTCCTTCACCGACGGGGAGTCGCTTATGTCAGTCGTGAACTCAGAAGACTTTTCCGGTTCCGGAAGACGGTTTCAGACCCTGCAGAAAGACGGGCGGACGAAAGTCAGAGTCGAGAAGACCCGGACGGACAGCACTCTGGACATCGCCACGCCTCGGCTCAGAGCAAGCGTGAGACTTGACAACGGAAAGGTCAGCTTCTTCCGAGGCGACGGCACTCCGCTCACGGCTGAACACGGGCGCGGATTCGCTCCTATAACGGTCGACGGCTCTTCCGCCTGGACGGTGAGCCAGAGTTTCGAATCTCCGGAAGACGAAGCGTTCTTCGGATTGGGACAGCATCAGGCGGACGAATGGAACTGGAAAGGCCGCAATGAGGAGCTCTACCAGTACAATACGAAGATTTCCATCCCGTTCGTGGTTTCGTCACGCAGATACGGCCTGCTATGGGACAGCAACAGCTTCTGCCGCTGGGGAGACCCGAGGGATTACGCCCAGGTCGGGGAGGTTTTCCGTCTCTTTGACAGGAACGGAGACGAGGGCGCGCTCACCGGTGAATACACGGCCGCCGACGGGACGCGCCTTATCCGCAGGGAGACGGCTCTCGCACAGGAATTTCTCGAGACCCCGAAATGCGACAGGGTCAGGAACGCGCCTGATTTCAAGTTCAACGGTTCTTCGGTGCTCTTCGAGGGGGAGATTGAACCGAAGGAGAGCGGTCTGTACAATTTTTACATATATTATGCAGGCTACACGAAAGTTTTCCTCGACGGCGTTCAGGTGACCCCGGAAATCTGGCGCACGGCGTGGAATCCGAACGGAAGGAAATTCGCAGCGGAACTTCAGGCGGGCCGCAGAGTTCCGCTGCGCATCGAATGGAAGCCGGACGGGGATGTATCCTACTGCGGACTGCGGGTGCTCAGCCCGGTTCCTCACGAAATCCGGAACCGGATGAACTGGTGGGGAGAGATGCAGAAACAGATTGACTACTATGTCATTGCGGGAGACGACATCGACGAGGTCATCTCCGGCTACCGCACGATTACGGGAAAGGCTCCGATTCTCCCGAAATGGGCGATGGGCTACTGGCAGAGCCGGGAAAGATATTCCACATCGGACGAGATTCTCGGGACTCTCAGGGAGATGAGAGACAGGGGCATACCGGTGGACAACATCGTGCAGGACTGGCGCTATTGGGAAGACGACCAGTGGGGCAGCCAGGAGTTCGACCCGGCCCGCTACCCCGATCCGAAGGCGATGGTGGACTCCATCCACGCGATGGGTGCGAGATTCATGGTGTCCGTATGGCCGAAGTTCTACACGGGCACGGAACATTTCAGGGAACTTGACGAAAAGGGGTGGATATACCCGCGGGCGGTGACCGACAGCGTCGCCGACTGGCTCGGATACCAGCAGTCGTTCTATGACGCCTACTCCGCCGGGGCGAGAGAAATGTTCTGGGAACAGCTGCGCGAACATCTTTTCACGCTCGGGGTCGACGCCTGGTGGATGGACGCGAGCGAACCCAATGTGCACGACTGCACGGATATGGACTACCGCAAGGCTCTCTGCGGGCCGACGGCGCTCGGTTCTTCCACGGAGTATTTCAACGCCTACTCTCTGATGAACGCGCAGGCCATCTACGAGGGGCAGCGTTCCGAAGAGCCTGACCGTAGGGTCTTTCTGCTGACCCGCAATGGTTTCCCGGGACTCCAGAGATATGCCACGGCCTCGTGGAGCGGCGACATCGGCACAAGGTGGGAGGATATGAAAGCCCAGATAAGCGCCGGTCTGAACTACTCAGTGAGCGGTCTGCCGTACTGGACGCAGGACATCGGCGGATTCAGCGTGGAGAACAGATATATGGCCGCGCAGCACGTCCTTGAGGCCACGGGCGTGGCGAACGAAGATATGAAGGAATGGCTCGAACTGCAGACACGCTGGCACGAATGGGGGATTTTCTGCCCGCTCTACCGTGTGCACGGGCAGTGGCCGCTGCGTGAACCGCATCTGCTCGCCCCGGCGGACAGCCCGACCTACAAGGCGATTCTCGCGGCCGACAAGCTGCGCTACAGTCTGATGCCGTACATCTACACGATGAACGCCCGTGTGCATTTCGATGACTACACGATGATGCGGCCGTTCGTGATGGACTTCACGGACGATGCCGAGGCGCTGGCAATAAGCGACGAGTTCATGTTCGGGGATGCTTTCCTCGTGTGCCCGGTCTATGAATACGGGGCGCGGAGCCGCGAGGTCTATCTTCCGGAAGGGCTGTGGTACGACTTCCATTCCGGGAAAGCCGTCGAAGGCGGCCGCCGCTTCAGGGCCGACGCACCGTACGGAAGAATTCCGCTCTATGTCCGAGCAGGACAGATTGTGCCGTTCGGCCCGGACATACAGTACACGGCGCAGGATGACGGAAGCCGCCTGAAACTGAGAATCTATGCCGGAAAGGACGCGTCATTCAGACTCTACGAAGACGACGGGCTGACCTACGCCTATGAAAGGGGCGGATATTCCGTCATTCCGTTCATCTGGGACGATTCCTCTTCCACGCTCAAGATAGGCGGGCGCGAAGGCGCTTTCCCGCAGATGAGCCCGACAAAGTCTATCGAAATCGAAGTCATCTCGGAATCGGGGACACGGGCCGCGTCCATCCCCGCCTACGACGGCGGCGAGGTCTGCATAAGGATTTGAGGCGGCACGAGCCGCC
>CAVDEO010000047.1:0-18475 GCA_963607915.1 bacterium | reverse complement strand
TTAGTAATCCTTAAAAAATAACTTGGTAATCTTTGTTTGTCTTTTTGGTCTATATCTCTTTTCTCATCGGTCATGTACCTCCAGTACACTCCCTCTTCCAAAAGAAATCTATCCTCAAAAATCCTTCACAAATCTCCACCAATTTATTTTTTAACGCTTACTTCCTGACCTCCGGTGACACGCTGACGACCCTAAAGCCGGTCGTCCGAAGCGCCGATGTGCCCGTTTATGAACGAAGGTTCGAGGTATCCCCTCTCGATTTCCGAAATCTCCCCCGCCTGAGCCGCCGTCAGTTCCAGCTCATCCGTACAAAAGTATGAAATAATTGCCGATTTCAATGCCGCGAGGTCCATATTTTTTTCGTCCAGCGCGGATTTCAGATTCATAACCCTCTGCTCCACGGAACGGACACCCTTGCTTTCAAGTTTGGCTCTGGACGGAGTGAGAACGGAGGTCATGGTCCGGAAATCCAAATCATACAGCAGCGTCCCGTGGACAATCCCCACGCCGTCCGGCTTGAGGGAGAATGCGTTGCCCGAGACTTTCCGCCCGTCCACGAGCACATCGTTGCGTCCGGAGACTTCCGCATTCAGTCCGAGACTGCGCAGAAATCCGGCAAGTTTTTCGAGATATTCGGAGAAAAGCTCAGACACATCGGTGCAACGCCTTATATATGAAATCATTATGTTTCCCTTGTCGGCAAAGACGCAGCCGCCCCCGCTCTTGCGGCGGTACATCGCAATCCCGTGTTCCCTGCAATACGGGACATCGACCTCGGCGTTCATGTCCTGATTGCGCCCGAAGATGACCGTGGGACTGACCTGCCAGATGAAGAACGCCCCTCGGACTGATTTCAAACGGCGCCTTGCACTGCACCATTTTAAATCAGTCCGGTCAAGACTATATCCGCAGGAGTGCCCGACAGACTCACAACAGCCAAGCAGTTCTTCAAGATGCCCGGCGGCATATTCCTCCATCGCGAGATAGAACACGAGACGGCGGTCAGTGCCGCTGTCCGGAAGCGTAAGACGCATCATATGCGGGAGGCTCTTAACCACGTAATGTACAAGAAGCTGCAAGTACGCATCAGGCTCAAAGAGTTGCAGGCACGCATCATGCTCAGGGAGTTATAAGCACGCATCATGCTCAGGGAGTTACAAGCCGAACTGCTCTTTCAGCCCTGTAATCTTCGCGTCCGCATCAGAGCCGTGCGCACCGAAGTAGAACTTGATTTTCGGCTCGGTGCCGGACGGACGCACGGAAACGACATCGCCCTCCTCGGAATAGAACTGGAGCACATTTGCCGACGGAAGTCCCGTCTCGTCGGTCTTGAGATAGTCTATGACCTTCACCACAGGCGAGCCTGCAAGCGTCTTCGGAGGATTGTTGCGCATCTCCGCCATTATTCCGGCGATTTCCTCGGCTCCCGCCTTGCCCTCGCGGACAAGCGAAACGAGAGCCTCGCGGTAGTAGCCGAACTCGCCGTAGAGGTCCTGAAGCAGCCCGTAGAGCGTCTTGCCCTGATCAGCAGCCCAGGCGGCGCACTCGGCGACCATCGCGCAGGAGATGGGAGCATCCTTATCGCGGACGAACTCGCCTACGTTGAAGCCGTAGCTCTCCTCGCCCCCGCAGACGAACTCCGCCTTGCCTTCGTTGCGGCGCACGATGTCGGCGATATATTTGAATCCGGTGAGAACATTGTAAATCTTCACGCCGAACTTGTCGCAGATGGCGCGTATGAGTTCAGTCGTGACAATGGTCTTCACGCAGTAGTTCCTTTCGCTGAGCGTCCCGAGTTCGGAGCGGCGGCGCAGGATGTAGTAGGTGAGTATGGAACCGGTCTGGTTGCCGTTGAGCAGCACCATTTTGCCCTTGTCGTCACGCACGGCTATTCCCACGCGGTCCGCGTCCGGGTCGGTGGCGAGCACAAGGTCGGCATTCTCCCGGTCGGCCACGGCAATCGCCATCGTGAGAGCCTCGCCGTTCTCCGGATTCGGAGACTGTACCGTCGGGAAGTTTCCGTCGCTTATGTCCTGCTCCGGCACGTGGAAGACATTCTTGAAGCCCACCCTGTCCAGAAGCGCCGGAACGATGCGCACGCCCGAACCGTGAAGCGGAGTATAGACGATTTTCATGTCCCTGTGCCGCGCCACGGACTCCGGCGAGAGCATGAGGGAGGTCACGGCATCCATATAGGCCTTGTCCATTTCATCGCCCATGAGAGTTATTTCAGCGCACTCGTCGCCCGGTTCGAACTTCACCATCGAAGGGTCGGTAATCCTGTTCACTTCGGCGACGATGTCCTTGTCCACAGGGGATATGATCTGCGCCCCGTCGCTCCAGAAGACTTTGTAGCCGTTGTATTCCTTCGGATTGTGGGAAGCCGTGATCATCACGCCGGCGGTGGCCTTTTTCTCCCTCACCGCGAAGCTAAGCAGAGGAATAGGACGCAGACGGTCATAGAGCCAGACAGCGATTCCGTTGTTAGCGAGCACGTGGGCTGTGATTTTCGCGAACTCGGTGCTGTTGTTCCTGCTGTCGAAGGAGATGCAGACGGAATGCTCCGCGCCCGGCACATTCTTCAGAATGTAGTTGGCAAGCCCCTGCGTGGCCATCCCCACCGTATATTTGTTCATCCTGTTGGTCCCCACGCCCATCTTTCCGCGGAGTCCGCCGGTTCCGAACTCCAGCCTGCGGTAGAACGCGTCTTCGAGAGCCGCCTTGTCTCCGGAATCAATCAGCTGATGCACAGCAGCTTTCGTTTCATCGTCATAATCCCCGAGAATCCAGGATTTCGCATTTTCCATGTAGTCCATATCAAAACAATTTTAGATTTTCCGCCACCGACAGTCAGCCTGTCAGTTTTCAAACAGTTTTCAAACAGTTTTCAAAACCCCGTCGGCATCTCCGCCGCATGGCTTCTCCTCCCGGTGTACAACGCGCAAAAATACAACAAATATTCAGTCCCGCGAAAAAGAAAATCGGAAACTTGTAGGAATCTCAAACTTTGAGTATTTTTGCATATGGTGCTTATTGAACTGAGACGCTTGTTGAACTGGACTAACCGGAGAAAGAGATGAGAGAGAAACAGATTGAAGAGAATCTTATTGACAAACTTGTCGAGCTTAAATATACCTACCGCCCGGACATCTCTGACAGGGATTCGCTGGAACATAATTTCAGAAATAAATTCGAGGCTCTCAACAAGGTGCATCTCTCTGATTCGGAGTTCAACCGTCTGATGGAAGAAATAACCGATCCGGATGTATTTGTTTCATCCCGACGGCTCAGGGAGAAAAACACATTCATTCGTGAGGACGGGACATCCCTGCAATACACTCTTGTCAACATAAAAGACTGGTGTAAAAACGATTATGAGGTCATCCGACAGTTGAGAATCAACACGCGGAACAGTTGGCAGAGATATGATGTCATAATCTTGATAAACGGCCTGCCGATTGTTCAGATTGAGTTGAAGACTCTGGACATAAACCCGCAGCGTGCCATACAGCAAATAGTCGATTACAAGAACGACATAGGCAACGGATACACTAACACCCTCCTGTGCTTTATGCAGATGTTCATTGTGAGCAACGGCTCCTGTACCTGCTATTTTGCGAACAACAATAACCAGCATTTCAACTTCAACGCAGACGAACAGTTTCTTCCGGTCTATAAATGGGCCGATGAAAACAATGAACCGATTACCGGGCTGGATGATTTCTGTGAGGCGGTTCTTCAGAAATGCAAGTTAGGGAAATTCATCAGTCAATATATGATTCTTCTGGCAGGAGAGCAGAAGATTCTGATAATGCGTCCCTACCAGATATACGCCGTTGAAGCAATCCGGAAGTGCGTTGAAGAGAACCGGGGCAACGGATATATATGGCACACCACAGGCAGCGGGAAGACGCTGACATCGTTCAAGGCATCTACGCTGCTCAAGGATAATCCGGACATTTCCAAATGCCTGTTTGTCGTTGACCGAAAAGATTTGGACAAACAGACAAGAGACGAATTCAATAAATTCCAGGACGGATGCGTTGAAGAAAACACCAACACAGACAAACTCGTCAAGAGACTCCTTTCCGAAGATTATGCGGATAAAATCATCGTGACGACGATCCAGAAACTCGGAATAGCCCTGAATCCTCAGAACAGCTACGCTGAAGACCTCGAATATATGCGTGACGACAGAATCGTGTTCATATTTGACGAATGCCACCGCTCGCAGTTCGGGGACAATCACAAGGCTATCAAGAAATTCTTTCCTAAGGCCCAGCTTTTCGGATTCACGGGAACTCCAATTTTTGAAAAGAACGCATCATACACACAAGTTACCGGAGAAGAAGCTCAATACAAAACAACCGAAGACATTTTTGAAAAACAGCTCCATTCTTATACAATCACCGAAGCCATCGATGACAGGAACGTACTGAAATTCCACATTGACTATTTCAAACCGGATTGTGACAACGACGGCTATGAATCTGTCAGGAAACGAGCCATTGTCAAAACCATTTTGGAGAAACATCACGCGGTCACCGCAGACTGCCGTTTCAACGCGATATTCGCCACGGCATCAATCAACGATGCAATAAGTTACTATCGCCTGTTCAATGAGATTCAGAAGCAGGAAACTTCCGAGGAATCAGAACCTCTGAATGTCACCTGCGTATTTTCGCCGCCGGCCGAAGGCAACCGGGACATAATGCAGCTGCAGGAAGGGCTGCTGCAGGAACAGGACGACAACAGGACTGAGCCGGAAAAGAAGAAAAAAGCCTTGGAGCAGATAATTGACGATTACAACCGCCGATATGGGACAGAGTGCAGCATATCCGAATTTGACATATATTATCAGAATGTTCAGAAACGGATAAAAGACCAGAAATACAGCAATGCCGACTATGCACGCAGGAACAAGATAGACATTGTCATTGTAGTTGACATGCTGCTCACCGGCTTCGATTCCAAATACCTGAACACGCTGTATGTCGACAAGAATCTGAAATATCACAATCTGATTCAGGCATTCTCCAGAACAAACAGGGTGCTCAACAGGACGAAACCGTTTGGAAACATCCTTGACTTCCGTGGGCAGCAGGAAGCTGTGAATGAGGCGATTGCAATGTTCTCCGGGAAATCCGACGAAAACGAAGCACGGCGAATCTGGCTGGTCGAACCTGCTCAGAAAGTAAATGAGGAATATAAGAAAGCTGTTTCTGAACTGAAAGATTTCATGAGCGTTCACGACCTTGATTTCAAAGCATCTGAAGTCGCCAAGCTCCGTGGCGATGATGCCAAGGCCGGGTTCATCAGAAGTTTCCAGAAAGTCCAGAAACTATGGACACAGCTGAAACAATACACCGACTTTGAGATGGAAGAACCCGCCTGCACGTTGGAAGAACCGCAGCCCGGCTATTCCGGCATCAGCAAAGATGATCTGCAGGCTTTCAGAGGCGCCTATCTCGATCTCGCCTACGACATCCAAAAGCACCGTGAACGGAAAAATGAACCGATTTCACCGGAAATCGACAACCTTGACCTCGAGTTTGTGCTTTTCGCCTCGGCGATAGTTGACTATGACTACATCATGTCGCTGATATCCAATTATACCGGAGCCAAGAAAAAGGTGAGAATCACGAAAGAACAACTTGTCAACCTGATTTGTTCAAGCTCAAATCTCCTCGATGAAAAAGAAGACATCCTCGCCTATATCGACAGTCTGGACACAGTGAACGGGATGAGTGAACAGGAGGTCAGGGACGGATATGAAACATTCAAAGAGCAGAAATTTGATGCGCAGCTGACAGACGTGGCCGACAGACACCATCTCAGCGAGAGCGCCGTAAAAGATTTCGCAAAGGACATTGTCAGAAGAAGAATATTCGACGGGGAGAAGCTCAACGACCTGCTTGCTCCTCTTGGACTGCCTTGGAAAGCACGGATTATGGAAGAAAGGGCGCTGATGTCAGAACTTGTACCCTTGTTGAAACGCATGGCCGAAGGACAAAAGATTTCCGGATTATCCGCATACGAAGACTGAAGCAATGGAAACGAACAATAAGAATATGCCGGCAATCCGCTTTCCCGAGTTCAGGAATGACGGGGAATGGATGTCTGCTCCGTTAAATGAGATTATAGGAACAGTTGCTCCGCCAAGGAAACTTAAAACATCTGAATACAAATCTTACGGGTCATATCCCGTGATAGACCAATCGCAAAAGTACATAGCAGCATATTCAGACGCTGCAGACGCTCTGCTCAATAAGGAATGTTCAGATGTAATTATTTTCGGAGATCATACTTGTGTCTTGAAATTTGTGGATTTTCCGTTTGTTCAAGGAGCCGACGGGATAAAAATATTCAAGTGTAAAGACGAGAATGAAATTTTGACAGGTTACACATTCCAGTATTTGTCTGCATTTCCAATTGCATCGAGGGAATATAAAAGGCATTTCTCTGAATTAAAGGATATTATCGTAAAATATCCGTCGAATGTCGCAGAACAGAAAAGAATAGCCGGATGCTTCAACTCATTGGATAAAATCATAGAGGGGACACGGAATAAACTCGGACAACTCAAAGAACACAAAAAAGGCCTGATGCAGAAACTGTTTCCCGCCCCCGGCAAAACCCTTCCCGAGTACCGCTTCAAAGAGTTTGAGAATGATGGGGAGTGGACAAGATTTAAACTTAAAGACATAGCGTCATTCCTCAAAGGAAAAGGAATATCGAAAACAGATGTTTCAGATAAAGCCAGGACACCTTGTATTCGATATGGGGAATTATATACGACCTACAATGAAGTAATCGGTACTACTAAATCATATACGAACTTGCCCTTAAGTGATTTATTCTTAAGCAAATCTAATGACATCATCATTCCGGCATCCGGAGAAACTGCCGAAGACATAGCAAAAGCGTCTTGCGTACTGAAAGATGGCATTGCTTTAGGCGGCGATATTAATGTCATCAGAACAGAACATAACGGTGTCTTCCTTGCATACTATCTGACTAATATAAAGAATAATGATATTGCTCGGCAAGCTCAAGGAGTCTCCATTATTCATCTTTATAATGAACAATTACAGACACTGACAGTTGAATTGCCAAACAATGCTGAGCAGAAAAAAATTGCAGACAGCCTTTCATCAATCGATGAGGCAATAAGACTGTACTCCAATAAATTAGATATATTGGAGCAACACAAACAAGCCCTCAGGCAACGTCTTTTCCCCACAATATAAATCCATATAACCATAACCATGACACTGCACGAAATAGCACAGGACATAAGGGACTCGAAAGAGAACATCCACTTGATATACGCCTTCAACGGAACGGGAAAGACACGACTCTCGACAGCCTACAAAGATGTAGCACGCAGTCCCGAAACCGGCAGACAAAGCGGAGTATATTTCAACGCCTACAGCGAAGACCTGTTTGTCTGGGACAATGACCTTGAACATTCTGAGGCGAACATACGCCTCAACATCGTCAGGAGCAGCCTCAATGACCTCCATTCGTTCATAGACGAGACAAAAGTTCACGAAAAGCTCAAACCATACAAGCCGTCATTCGATTTCGAGTTCCACTCCTACGAAGACAATCCGGCCGACGGTTTCGAGTACATAACATTTTATGTCAATGAGGATTCGGAAAAGCGGAACATCAAGATTTCCAGAGGTGAAGAAAGAGTTTTTGTATGGTGCTTTTTCCTTGCGCTTTTCGATGCTGAAGCCTGGCACAACGGGCGACACGAATATTTCTTCATTGACGATCCGGTTTCGAGTCTCGATGACAACAATATTTTCATAACCGTGTTTTCATTGCTGAATCTGATTGACAAAAACTACGAGGACCGCAAAATTATCATCACAACCCACCACATCGGTTTTGCAACGATAATCAGCGACTATCTGTCAAAAGGTGAAAAAGCTGACAGATATAAGTGGAAAAACAATCAGAAGAAGTACAGGATACACATCCTTGAACTTAATGGAAATGACAACTACAGCCTTGTCAATCCGAAAAATGAGGTTCTTCTCTACCACCTGCGGATAATGCAGGTGCTTGATGAGGCCATTTCCAACGATTCCCTTGAACTGTACCATCTTGCGATGCTTCGGCAGCTGTTGGAAAACATCTCTTCGTTCTTGGGCACAGGTCAGTTCAGCTATGTGCTTCAACTCATAGGATTCAACGACACGGAGCAGATTGCGACAATCGTCAACTCTCTGACACATCAAAATGTCTATTATCCGCAAAGTAATGTCATAGTCAAAGACAATAAGGAACTGATTGAGGATGTCTTTTCCAAGCTTATGAACACATTCAAATTCATCATCCACGAAAAAGCATAGTTTATGACAAAGAATAATCAGCAGGAGTTGGGCAAGACTCTATGGAACATCGCGGACAGTCTGCGCGGTGCGATGATGGCAGATGATTTCAGGGACTATATGCTGTCGTTCCTTTTCTGGAAATATCTCTCAGAAAATTATATCAATGCCGCAAAGAAGGAACTTGGCGCGGACTACCCGCAGGAAAGTACGGACAATCAGCGCACGAGCCTTCAGATATGGTATGACCGCAATGCCGATGATGTCTCCCTGTTCGAGGGACAGATGAAGCGTAAGATACACTATGTGATACGCCCGGAATATCTCTGGGACACGATTGTTCATCTGGCAAAGACACAAAGTCCTGATTTGCTCGATGCCATCGAGAAAGGTTTCAAATACATTGAAAACGAATCCTTCGAAAGTTCGTTCAGAGGACTGTTCTCTGAAATAAACCTGAACTCGGAAAAACTTGGCAAGAGTTATATGGAACGCAACGCACTGCTGGCAAAAGTTATCGGAACTATTGCTGACGGACTTTCCGATTTTTCCTCCGATTCTGACTCTCTCGGAGATGCCTACGAATATCTCATCGGGCAGTTTGCCGCCGGTTCCGGACAGAAAGCCGGAGAGTTCTACACGCCGCAGATGATTTCATCCATACTGTCGAAAATCGTCACGCTCGACTGTCAGGAACCGCGCAACGGCAAGAAAAACAGGATTGACAGAGTTCTTGATTTTGCCTGCGGCTCAGGGTCTCTGCTGTTGAATGTGCGGAAAGAAATGGGAGATAACGGTATAGGGAAGATATACGGACAGGAAAAAAACATCACGACATACAACCTTGCCCGTATGAATATGCTTCTGCACGGTGTCAAGGATACTGAGTTTGAAATACATCACGGAGATACCTTGACCAACGACTGGGACATTCTGAGGGATGAGAATCCCAACCAGAAGATTGAGTTTGATGCCATTGTTGCAAATCCTCCGTTCAGTCTGCGGTGGGAGCCGAACGAAGAAACCGCCAATGACTTCAGATTCTGCAGATATGGCGTGGCACCGAAATCTGCCGCAGATTTTGCATTCCTGCTCCACGGGCTTCATTTCCTCAGTGAAAACGGAACAATGGCGATAATTCTGCCGCACGGAGTCCTTTTCCGAGGTGGAAAAGAAGAATTTATCAGAAAGAAACTCATCTGCGATGACAACATCGACACGATAATCGGTCTGCCGGGAAATCTGTTCTACTCCACCGGTATCCCCGTATGCATAATTGTCTTGAAGAAATGCCGAAAACACGACAAGATTCTTTTTATCAATGCAAGTTCTGAAGAACACTATGAAAAAGGGAAACGTCAGAACTATCTTCGGGAATGTGACATCAACAAGATTATCGATACATACAAGAGCAGAGCCGACGAGCCGCGCTATTCGCGTGGAGTTCCGCTGAGCGAAATCAGGGACAATGGTTATAATCTTAACATCAGCCGATATGTCAGCATAGCCGAAGAAGAGAAGAAAGTCAGTCTTGAGGATGTACACAAGGCATTGACGGACATTGAGAAGGAAATTGACGAGGCTCGTGAACATCACAACAAGTTTCTTGCAGAACTTGGACTTCCATTGTTACCGTAATCGCGCAAGTGGATGAGAGACAAACTTTTTTCAGTAGAAACACAAGCTCGTACCAACCAGATTGAAGCCCTTGCGGCGTTCATCACGGAGCACAGCGGGGACGACCCGGACAGGCTGGCGCTGCAGAAGGGGAAGTGGCCGGAGATTGATGTCGCGGCGGCTGTGAGCACGCTTGTGAGCAGACGGAAACTTGCGGGGAAAGCGCCTCTGTGGGCTGCTGCGGAGGGGCTGGTGCTGCCGAGGACGCTGTCGGCGGAACAGTGCAGCGGGGAGGCGGCGGCGCGGCACAAGGCGGCCGTTGCGGTGCGGATTATGACTGAGCAATATCCCCCGGAATGTTCTGACGGATGTTCCGGAGCAAGACCGGGGAATGCGCCGACAAGTCGGCAGACAGAGGCGGAAAGTGGAATAACGCGCCCGAGGATTGCTGATTTGACCGGCGGACTCGGCGTGGACTGCCTTGAGTTTTCCAGAGTTGCGGAGGCGGTGCTCTACAACGAGATGCTGCCCGGACTCGCGGCTGCGGCGGAGCATAATTTCCGGGTTCTGGGAGCAGGAAACATCGAGGTCTGCTGCTTCGAGGTCGGCTCGGAGACGCTCGACGGGGAAAATTCCGGGATGATGCTGCCCGGACGCGATGTCCGGCAGGAAAATGACGCTGCTGACATCCGCCTGGATAATGGCGCACTGGATAATAGCTCACTGGATAATAGCTCACTGGATAATGGCTCACTGGATAATGGCTCACTGGATAATGGCTCGTATGAAGAACCCCAGGACAACCTGCGCCTCCGTCTCGAAGAGTTCCGGCCGGACATTGTCTTTCTCGATCCGGCACGGCGCGACGGCTGCGGAAAGAAGGTCTTCCTGCTTGAGGACTGTTCTCCGGACATCCTGAAAATCAAGGATATGCTTCTCGACATCGCTCCGGTTCTGATGCTGAAGCTCTCCCCTATGGCGGACATTTCGATGGTGCTCGAAAGGCTCGGCGGAGAGTGCAGTGAGCTGCATGTCATCGAATCCGGCGGGGAATGCAAGGAACTGCTGGTTCTTATGCGGCGCGGCGGCAAAGCGGATGACTGTCTGATAAAGGTTTATAACCTTGACAGGGAGGATGACGGCACCGGGGAAGACTCCCCCGTTTTCGAGTTCCGCCGCAGTGAGGAACGGACGGCGGAGAGGAATGGGGACGGCTGGCGGCTCTCCGGGCGGCCGGTCTTCGCTGAATCAGAGGAGATTGTCCCAGGCGCTCTGCTGTTTGAACCGGGGAAGGCTCTTATGAAAGCCGGCTGCTTCAACCTTATCGGCAGATGGCTCGGCGCGGTCGCACTCGGGCGCGACACGCATTATTATATATTGAGGGGAAACACACCCGATCTCGCAGCTGAGATATACACGACACAGGGTCCGTCTGCCGCGACGGAAACATCCCCGGCAAAGGGGCCGTCTGCCGCGACGGGAGCATACACGACACAGGGTTCGTCTGCCGCGCCGGAAACATCCCCGGCGGCATACGGAGAACATTTCGGCGGACACCGCAGTCTGAAAGACTCCGGCAAACTGTTCCGCATCCTCGATGTCACGGAAATGTCCGGCAAGGGCGTCAGAGACTTCGCAAGGAGGCATCCTGAAGCCGAAGTGACCGCCCGCAATGTCCGGATGAGCAGCGAAGAGCTCCGCAAGCGCCTCGGCTGCAGACCCTCCGACCGCCACCACATCTTCGCCCTCCACGCCGACCGCCCCGACAGAAACCTGCTGCTCTTCACCGAGCGTATCTGACCTGTCATCGGTGCCGCGCCCTCCGCGGTCGCAGGATTCGACCGTCCGCAAGGCGTATTCCCCGGCGAGATTTTAGACTTTTAGCGCGCAATTTCCAAATAAAAAGACGATATTTGCAGCCCGAATTACGGTGCGATGCCGTGGTTACCTATCTGAATGGCAAGTAAACTGACTGACATACTGTGCATTGCCCTGATGGCGGCACTTTTTTCGTCGTGTGCCGCAACGAGGCGCGCACAGGCGGAATACGCCCCCGTGAAGACGGAATATGTCGGCAGAGGGACATTGGAGACCGTCATCTGCAAATCTTCGCAGCCCGAGCTGAGCGAAAGGAGGATGCTGGTCTATCTTCCCGAGAATTACAACAGTTCAGATGAATCATATCCGGTTCTGTACCTGCTCCACGGGGCGAGAGGCTCCGAGACGGCCTGGGTTGAACGGGGTGACCTGCTCCGCAGCATAGACAGTCTCACAGCGGAAGGGAAAGTGAAGCCTATGATTGTGGTGATGCCGAACACCAACCAGTACCACGACGACCGGGACTACCGGAAGTCACGCAAGAAACCGCTCGGAGAATCGTTTTTCGAGATTGACGGAGTGGTAGAGTCGCTGTTCGTCAAGGATGTGGTCGGAACGGTGGACAGCCTCTACCGCACAATACGCAAGAAAAAGGGACGAGCCATCGCCGGGCTGTCCGTCGGCGCCCTTCAGGCAATCTTCCTCTCTGCGAATTACCCGGAAATGTTCGATTATGTGGGTCTTTTCTCCCCGATGATAAGGCCTGTCATGAGATACGGGGACGGCACGTGGTTCTATGACAATCTGAAAGTCAAACAGGAGGTGCAGTTCGCCGACCCGCCGGAAGTCTATTGGATTATGGCCGGATTCTGGGACATTTTCTACGCGTCCACGCAACAGTTCGACTTCTATTTGAAAACCCGTGGCTACCCCCACGAATATCACCTCTCCGGCGGCGGGCACTCCTGGCACAATTGGAAGAAGTATTGTAATATGTTTCTTGAACGCTTGTGGAAATAGTGGCATACTGCCTTGAAAGGCGAATTGCTGCGTTATGCTCCTCGTTCAAATCCTCACAACCGACAGGTTGCTGCGGTTTGAACTTCGTCGCAAGCCTTGCACTTCATCCTTTCAAGACAGTATGCCTTCCGGATGCTTCGACAAGGCAAAGTGTTTGGAAAGCCGTGACTGGTCAATCGGGGTGTCAAGCTGCATTTGCTGAACACGCCGTTCGATGGCAAGGATGTCGGAGTAAGCGCATTTGTCACGACAGGCGCATCTGCTGCAGTTGAAGCAGTCCGGAAGCCGGAAATTGGCCAGTGCCGAACTCCGGTCCTTCATGTCTGACAGCACGTCTTCTGCAACAGCTTTCGTGTATAGCGTTGCCAGAACGGAACGGATGTCCTCCAAGGGCAACTTCTTGTGCATCAGGGCGAAATAATCCCTGACACAGTGATAGTATGATGGCATCCGTTTCCCGCCGCGCTCCATAATCCGTAGAAAATCACACATATACTTCGCAGCATCGTCATACTTCGCGGCACGGAAAGAAAGCATTGAAAGCAGAAGGTTCCTGTTGATGAAATTAGACTGAGCCGACGAATAATCATAGAGCATCAGCACCGAATCCTCTGCATTCCCGTATTTTTCGACAAACGCAGCGTCCTCGACCTCCGAAAGCCTGCACAGACGGAACTCCGGCTTAATCTGATAATGCTCCGGGACGGGATGAATGTCGCGACGGACATCATAAAGACGGGAATCGACATCGGACAATCCGGAAATATATACATGATACGCCGGAAAATCAAGGAATGAATTGTCTCTGACGAAAATGTCATATTTCTTTGTTTCCAACCAGTCAATCACGGACTTAAAGTTTCCGTCTATGCTTCCGACGGGCTTTGGAGCGTCACACCATATTTCCGTAAGACGTTCCTTTTCAATGAATATATTGTTCGGGAAATATCCCCGTCCGTTCAGAAGATTCCGGCGAAAGCCGTCGGAAGGGTCATAATCGGGAGACAAATCTATCGGAAGGAACGCCGATTCATTGATGTCTGTGCCCTGGAATATCTCCGTAAAACACCGCTGCAAGGCAATCTCCGGGTGAATGTCGGCTCCGAGTCGGAATGTATAGCGTCCTCCGGCATCATCAACAATAAGAAGTCCGAGCACCGGGAACCCCTGTCCCAGAGAACAGTCCTTGATGACGACTCTCCAACCGGTCGCCTCCTCCAGATTTGCGATTCTCTTCCCAACCTCATCATCGGAAAACAATTCCGCGGAAACAGTCGGCAAAACAGGAGCGTCGAGATATATCCTCTGGAGAACATGGCGTTCAAAGATTTCATTCAAACCCTGCAAAAGTGCCTCCTGAGGTGTGTTTCCGGCACACAACCCGGTAGAACCGGCGGCAAGACGAATCAGGTCATAGGGAAGATTCACGACATTCCCGCCCAAGACGCTATAGAACGGAAGAAAGGTCATGTCATAAGTCTGCCCATCGGACATTTCGCCGAACAGGGACGATGCAGGGAGCAGCCTCCTCCCCCACTCACAGAGTTCCGCCTCCGTAAGCCGTTCATTCTTCTCATCCGGGAAATACCTGAATTTCAATCCGAAAGACGCAAGATGCGAAAGTTCGGGATTGTTGCGGACAAAATCTGGCGAAGCATATTTCACGGTAAAGAGAAGCATCTTGTTCTCGATGCGTTCCATCAGTTCGCCATAGGCGCTTGCCAACGCATAGCTGCCGTCCATCCCCTTGCCGTTTGTCCCCGTGTCCAGCGAAGAAAGCTGCCCGTCAATCAGACGGACGCGGGCGGAACAGGCCATCCCGTCCTTTCCGAAACTCCTTACATCCGTGAGGATGCACAAACGCTTCAATATCTCCTCGACCTTGGCTACCGTCTTTTCCGGCAAGGCAGCCTTGTAATCAACATTATATCTCATTGTCATACAATTATATAAAACAAAGACTCCGGCAGTTTCCCGCCGGAGCCAAGGGAAAGACATCAGCCTCCGACCGTGTCAGAGCATCCGAGTCCGCAGCCGAAGCATCCGATGCTTGCGATGCGGATGTCGTCCATCACAGCCGCGTTATTGTCAATAACGGAATTGGCTGCACGAAGAAGTTCTTCACTTACTTTCATGGTGCGAATGTTTTAAGATTGTTTCCTACTCTGTTCCGGCTTTTCGGATTCCGCCGTATTCTATCGTATAATTTCCATAGAGTTCGTGACACCTCAGTGCGCCTTTCAGTGCCCAGAGTTCCATTTCCGACAACTGGCGTCTCTTGCTCAGATTTGTGAGCCAGTTAATCTGGAAATCGCTGATAATCTGAGCTTCAGCCAGTTGCATCTGGCACACGCGCCGATCCCGTTTGCGGACATCTCCCCTGTCACGGAAATTAAACCCATAGCAGGTCTTGCAGATTCGAAGCATCCCGCATTCTGCACAATCCGGGTCTATGAAGGCAGCATCATCGAAGAAATCAATCTTCGACAATATGTCATGAGCATTTTCACGACCATGAGTTATCGGGACAAAGAGATGGCACGGATATGCCCTTCCGTCAACATCGTAAGTAGTCATCGTCGTCCCTGTACCACAATTTTTCTTCGGCGTTCTCGAACAGTGCGGTTCGAGCAGGGCATAGAAAGCCTGGCTGAAGATGTTCATCGGCTCAACATCCGGGTGGGCAAGATGCCAGTCGGCAAGTTTCTCAAGCTCACGTTTGTAAATCGCGGCGTCTCCCGGCTGCCAGTCTTCACCGACGGCAAGGTTCGGCGCAATCACGTGACCCTTCTCAAGCAAAGGGATGAGGCTTTCCGCAAGAACGGGCAGGTTGCTCCGCGAAATCGTCGATTTGAAATGAAGCTTCGGCCAGACTCTTCTAACGAAGTCCAGCGGAACCTCCCCGGCAAGCTTGCCACGGTTGTTTTCCTGCATGTCCTCCGAGCCATCGACCGACATCACAATCCTGATTCTGTCCTTGTGGGCGACAAACCACGCCTTCATCTCGTCGTCAAGCAGCGTCCCGTTCGATGTCACGGACAGCAGACAGTCAGTGCCCGGGTCATTGTTCTCAATCCACTCGGTTATTTCACGGATGAGGTCAAAGCGCAGCAAGGGCTCGCCTCCGAAGAACTCAATCTTGATCCGTTCCCCGGGATTGGTCTTCTTGAAGTTCTCAAATTCCTGCGTCAGCACTCTCTTCGCCGTCTCGACCGACATTTCCTTGCCCTTGGTCTTGTAATTCTCAAAGCAATAGACGCAGTTGAGGTTGCACGCCCAGGTCAGCATCAGCGACACGACCCGAGAAGATTCCGATTTTTCCAGCATAACAGATGTTCTTGAAGTTATCAGTTTTACGATGTAACATAAAACCGGCTCTTGTCCTTGCGGGAAACTGTCAGATTTCTTTCGGAAAGCCGGCGTTATGTAGTTTTCGCATCGTGTAATTATGTCTTTGTTTTAGCTGCAAGTTCCCGGCAGAATCATACATATACATACAAAAAGTGCGGAACTTCTTCCGGCTGTCCCGAAAGAAGTTCCGACAAAACCCAAGAACGAATAAAGTGAGGTCAACACGCCAGCTTGGCAAGGCTTATGCAGATAAGCCTCATGCCGACGATGGTGTCCGTCATCTATCCCTGTTCTTTTTGAAACTGTCAGATTTCTTTTGGCAGGACAGTGCGAAAAACACTTTCATCAAACTTAAGTTGTCATGCCCTATCAAAAGGCATAACGGAGACAAAGTTAATACAATTTTCCAAACCTGCAAGACACGATTCAAAAAAGATTGCGACAAATTTGAATTATCTCTTAAGCAACTCTATCAAGTAGCCCGCGACAAAGAACAGAATCAGACCGACCCACCATTTTACGAATATGCCGACAAGGATTGCAATAATAATCACTGCACATCCGACATAACCGGCCACGGAGTCTGAAGAGCCGGAACCGGAGCCGGATTCGGAATTGGAATTTTTCCCTCGATTTCCTCCGGATTTCTTTTTTACGGGGCATGGATCTTCCAAGGCCGTGACGACAAACTCGCCCTGCACGGTAAAACTGTTCTTTGCATCTTCGGACGACCATGTGTAATACACGCCGTCGCCCGTAATCTCGCCGTCATTGAACCGTCCGACAAATATCGTCACATTATAATCGCCTTCCTCATCCTTTTCCGGGCACCAGCCGTAAGCACCAAGCCCATGTATCTTTCCGCTTCCATTGCACTCGCCATAATAGAAGTCGAAGTAATCTCTGTCATTTGGAACGACAGGAATCCTGACGAGCTTCACATTCTTCATTTGCAGAATTCTTTCAAGCGGGACGAGTATTCGGTTCTTCTGATAGTCGTTCATTATGTAGAAATGCCCGAACTCAGTGGTGTTCAAAAGGTAACGCGTCCTCAACAACCGTCCCTCCAGATAGTATTTTGCATTTTCAACATTCAGCATCGGGTCATTCCATGTGGCTTTTGTCTTTTCCATAGTCTGATAATTTTATGTTTATCTGAAATCCGCTACGAGAAGATATGAATAGAGTCCCTGCCCCGGTCCAAAACCATGAAACGATGAGTTTCTATACATTTTATTATCATCAGCAAATAGGTTGTCATATCCGCCGTCATATGCTATAAAGCCGGATGTTTGAACTGGTAAGGAACAAAAACTGAAGACCTCAATAACCCGCTTCCGTTCCTGTTTTTGTTCAATCTTTATATAGCCCTGTTTGAATAGTGTATAATACTCGGCCACTGTTGCAACACGCCATTTAACATAACCATATTCCGAACTAGAGTGTCTATTTATCTCTGTAAGGTGGCTTGTTATGCCGGAGGAACAGCCGGCAGCGAAGACTTTTTTCAGCACCATTTTTCCTTTCTTATCTTTACTGACAGTACTGAACACAAGTGCATCTGCTATCACATCTCCGACATTATATGTGTCAGAATAACTATATGATTTATATGTTCGTGGTTGATTCTGTAACGATGTCCCGGATGAAGATTTATGCATATTATCAAAGTATCCCAGATTTGCATAGGAGTACATATCGTTAAAATACTTGCTGTAGTACCGGGAACTTGACGATATTTTTAAGGCCTTCAGCTTCTTTTTCAATTTGTCCGAATATTTGTCCGTTCCGGAAACCAAGACAAGATACTCGTTCACCATATCTTTGTCCCAGGCATCATTCTTATATGAATCCAGAATCAGAACAGCTTGATTATAATTGCTTTGGTCAGAATATTTCTTAAAGGCAAGAATCGCTGCATATAAATAATCATGTCTAAACAAAGTTTCTGTATCAAACCCAAACGGCTCGCAGTTCAGATAGGGCTTTCGACGTTGCAGCCAACTACGCAACTGAAGAGGTTCTATTTCGAAAATATCATTCTTAAGGTACTTCACATATTCAGAAAAGCCCTGTTCGGTCAGCCCCATAGCCTGATTGCCATTGCAAATTTTCTTAAGTATCTCCTTCTCGCTTGCACTGCATGACGGCAACTTACTGAGTTCCAAGTCCGCATCAAGATTACCTTTGCGTGCTGCCTCTCGGAGCAATTTTTCTTTCAAGGGGTCATTTGATGCCAAAACGGCCTGCGCTGCGAGTAAATTCGATTCAGAAATGCTGCTCAAATTAGCCTTTTCGAAAGAAAGTGTCATATACGCCCGCAG
>CAVDEO010000046.1:0-19039 GCA_963607915.1 bacterium | reverse complement strand
AGAAGTAATGCGTAATATGAAAGACACAATCTCACGCGCCATTGTTCCGTTATTCCTTTCCGGGATATGCCTCTGCTGCATCTGGAATTGCTGCAGGAATGACGGGCCCGACTGGTCGTCCCAAATCGACGAAATCTGCTCACGCCTCTGGAAGATTGAGAACCCGCAGCTGAACAGCGTTTCTGAGCAGCTTGACACGATGAAGGCCTCCTTCCCGAAGTTCGAGGCGGTTGACAAGGCTTTCAGGGACTATTCGGACTCGCTCTCAAAGGTGCAGGCCCGACTTTCCTCGGATCTTTCGGGGACGGCGGAGAAAATCAAAGCTCTCGAGGAGGCTTTTGACGCGGCAGCCGCAGATGCATCAGCAGAAGGAGGAAGCAGCTCGGAGATTGAAGTAAGGAAGATAAACACGGTCAAGGCGGATGTCCTCGCCCAGATTGCGGCGGCCGGCGAGCTGACTGACAACGCCGTCGCCGAACTCGGGAATGCCGTCCTGCGCACCGCTCCGCTTGAGGTCCGCTTCAGGGAACGGCTTGCAGACGCGAAAAAATATGCCGCGACAGGGCTTCAGGACGACTGGGCGGCGGCATCGGTCTCCACCCTTGACTACGGCGACGCTCTTTCGGAAACTCTCGCCGCAATCGCAGCCCTCGCGAAGGGACTCGATTCGTTTTTTTCTCCGCTGGCGACCTCCCTTCAGGGAAGTCTGCGGAGCGAAGCAGCCTCGGCGATGCTTCCTGTTCTCCCCCTCTTCCCAAAGGATTCCGCATCGGAAATCATAGGGGATTATGCAGCCGCCCTGCGCGACGCCTCCCTGTCTCTTGAAAGGGCATACTCGACAACTCTTTCCGCCCCTCTCGCCGTCGCTTCGGAAAGTCTCCGCAGCTGGGTGAACACTTCCCTCGGGGAGTACGGGACCCTTGTGGAAACCGATTCCCTGCTGTCCGTCTCGGGCCGTAGAATGGCGGCGGAACTCTCCTCACAGAAGAGCTATCTCGAAGCAATCGCGGCCAGCGAGATTATCGCGTGCGATGTCTCCGGAGCCATTGAGGACAACGCCAAGGCATACTCGGAACTGTCCGAGTCTCTGAGCCGGCTTCATTCCGGTCTCGCCTCCGGAGGGGAAAAGCTGAAGGAAGCCTACCGCAAGGCAGTCCGGGAGGCAATCGCATCCAACGGAGGATGTCTCAAGGGAGAAATCGCGTTTGGAGTGGTCGAGGCCAACCTTTCCTCCTCGGAACTGGCGAAAGGGGCTGAAACGGAAGAAAAGACTCTCGGGCAGAGAGTCGCGGGAACGGGAAACGAAGTTTCCATCATCCGCAAATCCCTCATCCAGAATGACTCCGCTGAGATGGACAAGAAAATAGAGGAACTTTCACGGAGGATTCAGTCCATCGTCTTCATTCCGGAATATTCCGACGGGAAGGCGACGGTCTATTACACTCAGGACGGCGACGGCACCATACATCCGCTGCTCTCCCACCTGCGTTTCGACATCCGTCCGTCTTCGGCGGCGGAGGAACTCGCCGCCGTGTGGCGCGATGCGCTTTCGCTCCGGGGGATATACACCATGACAAGAGCGGCAGCCGGAGAAGAGTTCGACATCTCCATCACCGGAGTGTCTGCGGATGGGGGCAGGCTTGACATCACCTACCGCTCATCGGACATCGAGGAGTGCTTCTTCGAAAATGAAGTCTCCGCTTCCATCTGCCTGCTCATAAGCCGGGGGGACGCGCAGAAATCCTCCGCATACGTGCCTCTCACAAAGAAGTCGCTCAACTGGATTGTGATTCCGGACGAGGTTTTCCGGTTCTATCTTATCGACCACTTCGACACCGACGGCGACGGGAATCTCTCCAATCACGAAGCCGCGGCGGTGAAGACGATTGATGTCAGCGGTCTCGCGCCTTCAAACCATATACACAGCCTTGAGGGGATAGAACATTTCACCGCTCTTGAATCGCTCAACTGCGAGGGACATCATCTGACTTCCCTTGATTTGAGCTCGAACACCGGTATTACGACCCTCAACTGCAAGGGGAACAGACTCGTGAGTCTTGACATCACGAAATGCACGGCTCTCGAGACGCTCGACCTTTCCGGGAACAGTCTCACGGACATAGACCTCGAGCAGAATGTCGCGCTCAAACAACTGATCATAGACGGGAACGAGACCCTTGAGGCACTGGATGTAAGCTGGAAAACCGCTCTGGAGACTCTGTCCGCACAGAACACCGGCATATCCCGGCTGGATTTGAGGGGCTGCTCCGCGCTCAGACGCTACAACATTTTCGAGCCCTCCCGCCGCGACATCGCCATAATCGTCTCTTCCCAAGATTTCCTCTCCGGCATCGAGGCCCTGTCCAATTACGGGGTCAGCTACTACGAGAACGACACCCCGTTCTTCTTCAACGGCAGCATAGAGGTGGACGGCAGAATCTGGCAGCATTACGACTCCGCCGCCTCGGAGAGCGGACTTTATGGCGGCACATGCAGATGGGACGAAGCGAAGTCGCGATGCCCTTCCGGATGGAAACTGCCTGCAAAGGGAGATTTCGCGAGCCTCAGCGCCAACGCCTCACCGTGGACGGAATACGGAGGTATGCAGGGCCGCTGGTTCTCCGGAAGTCAGGAATATTCCGAAAATGTCCCGGCAGTCTTCCTCAATGCCGGTTATGATGGTTCCGGGACGGGAGTCTACTGGGGCAATGACTATGTCGCGGACCGTACGCTCAACGCCTTGTATTTCAGCGGGTCGCAAATCGACCCGAACTACAAGGGCTACACTTTCGACTTCTCGAACGACCGTTTCGGCAGCCGCTGCGTCAAGGAGTGACGGTCAGAAACTGAAGAAATAGAATTATAGAAATCTGACAAACGATAATTAAGATGAAAAAGATTTCAAGATGTACAACCATCGCACTCGTCCTTTTCAGTCTGCTTTCCTGCAGCAAGGACGCGACAGACGACAATGCCAGGTACGATGAGATTGTCTCGCGACTCGACAGAATCGAGAACCCGGGCATAGCTTCCGCCGGGAAGCAAATCGAGTCAGTCAGAACCGCGCTTCCGGAGTTGGAAAGCCTTCCGGTGGAAGTCGAAGCTTTTTCAAAGGCTCTTGAGGAAGCGGGAGATAAGCTGCAGGCGGCACTTGACGCAGCCGTGGAGACGACTGCCGCCCTGAAGGAGGAGTTCGACAGGGCCAGGGAAGACGCTGAAGGTTCGGAAGCCGCCACAAGGGAGGAACTCGTACGGCAGGTTGAGACCGTCCGTGCCGATGTTTTCGCGCAGCTCGATGCGGCTGCGGCACTTGTGGAGTCGGAGCTTGCCCTTGTAAGAAAGGTCGGGCAAGAATCGGGGGCATTGGCTCTCAAACTCAGAAGCGACATCGCGGACACCAAATCCTACGCCTATTCAGCACTGCCTGACAGTTGGGAGAAGACTACGCTCGCGACACTTTCCCATGCGAGGAATCTTACAGCAGACCTTGCAGCAATCTCCGCTACGGGTGAAGGACTCGAAACCTCGCTTTCATACGCAGTATCCTCCGTCAGCACGGGAATATCCTCCGACATAGCCTCGGCAATGCTCCCGATATCCTACCGTTTCTCCACTGACACGGCGGTGGAACTTGCCGGCGATTACGCCACCGCTCTCTCCGCAGTGCTCACCGATGTTCAGGATGCCCGGAACGGGGAATTTCAGCAGAAACTCACTTTCTGCCGGAATCTTGTCCCCGGCTGGATCAACAGTTCGCTCGGAGCATTCGACCCCATTGTGACGGCGGACACGCTGTTCTCCTGCTCGGCATACTCTCTGGCGGAGTCGCTCAATTCCCAGAAAACCTACCTCGAAGCCCTCAAAGACGCTCCTGACGAGCTGATTACGACACCAGAAGAGGCTCTCGCCCATAACGCCGAAGGGATTGAAACTCTCGCATCGGGGACGAAAAAACTGCACGGCGACCTTTCAGATGCTCTGTCAAACCTGTTCTCGGCCTACTCCGCCGCCCTTTCCGGAGCGATAACTCAAAACGGAGGCAGAATCGAGGGGGATTTCGCGATGGACGTACTGAAGGCCAATGCCGCCGCAACCGCTGCGGTGGATGCGGTCTCGAAGTCCGGGAAGGCTCTCGAGACCGGCGTAGAAAAACTCCGGACGGAAGTCGGGCAGGTCAGGCAGTCTCTCACCCGCACCGATTTCAATGTGCTTGACAAGAAGATTGAGGCCATAGCGTCAAAGCTGCAGTCAATCACCTTCGTGCCGTCATATTCCGACGGAAGCATCCCGATCGGCTACAGCGATTACCGCGGGCCGCTGGCTCCGGTTGTCTGCGAGATAATGTATGACATCCAGCCTGTCTCCGTGGCTGAAGAACTCTCGGAAGTATGGGACAAGGCTCTGACTCTCAAGGGAGTATACACCAACATAACCAAAGCGGCAGCCGGGGACGGATTCAGCTGCAGGATTACTGATTTCTCCCGGGAAGGCGGAAGAATCTTCCTGTCATTCTCGGCAGAAGGCATAGATGAGAGCTTTCTCAAGGGCGAAATCGGAGCAAGTGTCTGCCTTTCCGTCAGCAGCGGAGGAGTCAGCAAGAGCTCGTCCTACGCTCCCCTCTCCCCGTATTCGATTGACTGGCTGAAAATTCCTGACGAGAACTTCGCCCGCTTCCTCACCCTCTCCTTCGATTCAGACGGAGACGGGCACATAACGGCAGCCGAAGCGGCCGAGGTCACGGAGATGGATATGAGCCGGTTCGCGCAGTTCTACCCCATAAGGAGTCTCGACGGCATAGAATATTTCATAAGTCTGGAAAAACTCGACTGCAGCGGACACCGCATCACGGGACTGGACTTGAGCTACGGCAGCTCCCTCGTGGAAGTCAACTGCAGCGGCAACCCGCTGGAAGTCATCGACCTGACAGGATGTTCGGGCATTGAGAAACTCGATGTTTCCGGCACCGGACTGCAAACGCTTGTCATCCAAGACCTGACGAATCTGAAAACCCTCACCGCAGACAGCTGCAAGGAACTCTCCACGATAGACCTGAGCAAAAACGCCGCGCTGACGAGCCTGTCGATGAAGTACAGCGGCCTCACCGGAATCGACCTGTGCAGCAACAAATCTCTCACTTATTTCAACCTTTTCGACGTGCCGTCACATTCTTTTACGGTGCGCGTCGAATCGAACGACTGGCTCAGGGGCGTCAGGTCGTCAGTCGGCTACGGAGCGGAATTCCACGATTCCGCCGACAATATGTTCTATGGCGGAAGCATCGAGATTGACGGAATCGTCTGGATGAGGTATGACAGCACCGGAACCGACGGAAACGAGTGCTACGACATCGGAGACAAATATGAATGGGACTATGACGAACACTGCCCGGACGGATGGAGGCTTCCGACCCGGGCCGAATATGAAGCGGTCATACAGAACCGGTCAGGCCACGTCAGGCGCAAGACAAATCCGGATGTCTACGGCTACTGGCTTTCAGGCAGCGAAGCTTACTCTGAAACGACTCCGGCAGTTTTCCTCAGCCAGAACCCGGGCGACACCCGCGGTCATCACTGGTGCGGTGACAATCTGGGCGGAGGAACGGCGATATGCCTTTATTTCAGTCTCGGCTCATTGTCGATGGAGGAACTGCCCCGGACGGAGTCCCATCTGTACCGCTGCGTGAAGGAATAGCCCGACAAAAAAGGGGGGGGGGTGACTTTTCAGTCACCCCCCTGATTTCTCAACCCCAGTCACTTCGTGACTTTCTACAGGTTCGCGTTGTCCTTCTTCCAGTCAGCGACCGCAGGGACGATTCCGAGTTCCACGATTTCATCGCGCATCTTGCAGAGGTGTGCATAGGAAGCGTCGAGAGCCGCAATCTCCTCGTCCGTGCCCTGAGGCATTGTGAAATGGCAGCCGGTGGCGTCAATCTTCGTCGGCATCGCCATCATCACGTTCTTGTATTTGCCGCAGTTCACATAGGTTCCTGCAGGAAGAGTGAATTCCGCTCCGCCCATCGCAGCCTCAATCATCTTGACCGCGTTGTAGGCAGGACTCTGGAAAGACGAGCGTCCGCGGAGCTTGATGATTGCGGAACCGCCCTGGATTGTCTCCTGCTTGATTTCAGCCATCCTCTCGGATGAGAGACCCATCTCGGCAAGCGGCTTGCCGTCAATCTTCACCTGTGATGCGAAGACTGCCATCTGCTCGCCGTGACCGCCGTAGGTGTGCGCTCCGGTGACTGCGCTCTGAGGCACGCCGAACTCCTTGGCGAGATTGCTCTGGAGACGGGTGGAGTCGAGAGCCGCGAGTGAGGTGAGCTGCTCCGGCTTCAGACCTGAATGGATGAGAGCTGTGAGAGCCGTAACGTCGGCCGGGTTGAAGATTACGACGACATGTTTCACATCCGGGCAGTACTTCTTGATGTAGTCGCCGAACTGGGCCGCAATCTGGCAGTTGCCCTTGAGAAGGTCCTCGCGGGTCATTCCTTCCTTGCGCGGTGCTCCGCCTGATGAAATGATGTATTTCGCGTCCTTGAATGCTGTTTCAGGATCGACTGTCCAGGTGATGTTCGCGCCCTCGAATCCGCAGTGGTACATTTCCTCGGCGACGCCGTGAACGCCCGGCTCGAAGATGTCATAGAGGCAGATGTTCGGAGTGAGTCCGAGCATGAGCGCTGTCTGCGCCATGTTGGAACCGATCATTCCGCCGGCTCCGACAATCGTAAGTTTCTCGTCTGTCAAATACTTCATGATATTATTGTTTTAACACATTATTTCTGATGCTTGCCGGGAATCCCGCCCGATGTGAACACGAACGGATTTCCGATTGCGGCAGAGCCGGAAGATGCTACGCAAAACCGATTCCAACTCCCTGAAATTCGGGCGCAAATTTAGCAAATAATTAAAAAATAACTATATTTGCAGCCGTAATAATTAACGATGGCAGACACGTGGAACCTCCCAGTCCAATATCAGGAACTCAGAGCATAACGGCGGACAGTCTTTCTGACGACCCGCTGGCGACCAGCTTTCATATAACGGATTAAGGCACACCCTCCAGAACGGAGGGCGGGTTTTGTCGTGTACTGCATTTGATTTTGTGAAACCAGCTTACGGGCTTATATGGCACTATATCTTAAAAAGGAACTTGAAAACGGGGCCGAACTTGCGGTCTGGCAGATTACGGAAACGGAAGAGGAACTCAAGGAACTGAGTTCCGTGCCGTCTGACGAGATGGAGGAAATCAACCTCTATGGAAGCGAGTCGCAGAGAAAGCAGAAACTCGCCGTGAGGGCGCTGATAAATGAACTCTTCGACGAAAAGATGTATCTCGACCACCACGACAACGGAAAACCATATCTCGAGAACTGTGCCACGAACATAAGCATCACTCACACAGAGAAATATGTCGCCGTCATCATCCACGACGAGGACGACCTCGGAATCGACATCGAGTCCCTCGACCGCGACTTTTCCTCAGTGGAGAAGAAAGCTCTGTCCGAAGACGAGATTGACGACCTCGACGATGACGACAGGAAGCGGAAGAACGAGCAGCTGGCCATCTACTGGTGCGCCAAAGAGGCCATATTCAAGCGTATGTCACAGAACCGGGTGGATTTCGCCGAGCAGATTGAGGTGGAGAAGTTCAATCCGAAGGGCGAGGGTGAGCTTGAGGCCACTTTCATCCACAAGGACGGGCATGAGGAGGAGTTTGATCTGGAGTATATGACTTTCGACCGCCACGTCCTCGTCTGGCTGGTCGGTTAAGGCGGTCTGCCGCGTTGGACGGCTTGTCCGAATCCTCACAACCGACAAGGTTGCTGCGGTTCGGACCTCAGGAGTTCCAGCCGCCGCCAAGAAGGACATACTCAAGAGAGGCGGTGAACCGGCGGCCGTCGCCGTCTTCCCAGAGATACCTGGTGCCGGACTGCCGGCGTGCCGATTCGCCGAGTTGAGAACCTTCAGGACCGCAGTCAGCGACCGTTCCTCCCGTCGGTGTCAAGCCGTCCGCCTGGCCGAGGAACTTTCCGCCGCGGAATGCGGCCGCCGCCTGAATCTCACTGTCCGTCAGCCCGTATATTGACTTCGATTCGTCCCAGCCGTGGTCGAGATGATGCAGCTCGCCTTTTTCACGGGCTTTTTCAATGTTCTTCTCGTAATGCGGCGGAATCACGTCCTTCCACGACTTTATCGCCTCCCACGCCTCACGTGAGCCGTAATATGCCTTCATCTTCTCCGGGTCGCCGTCCACCCAGGACTGGGTGCCGAGACCTTTTTCATAGGCATAGGGTTTCATGAACATCTTGACGGCGAATGCCGGGGCAAGGAACGCGAGATTATAGAACCACGGAAGTTTGGATTTCATCCGTCGGAAATATTCATCGACAGGCACGTTCCCCCTGAAATGAAGGAAATTTTCGAGAACATCGGAATCCTCATACCACATTCCGTGAAAATTCCGCAGCGCAAACCACTGCGGTTCAAAGACTTTCTCCGGCCCGGGCAGTCCGAGGGAGGTGAGCATCCGGGTTTCAAACTCGTAGTTGCTCATCCTGTACTGCTCCCCGCTGCCGATGTTGTAGAAATTGTTCCAGAAATCCTCGGAGACCCAATCCTCGCAGACATTGGCGAGAATCCGCCCGGAATCCTCTATGGTCGCCCATTCGAGCACTCCCGCCACGGGGACGTGGAATGCAGTGGGGCTGACGGCCTTGAGTATCCCCGGATAGAGTATTCCGGACTGGCGCAGCGACACCCAGCGGGGGATGCCGGAATCGACTATGGCTTTCTCCGCACGTATTTTCGAGACCGAATATGCGTCAAAAAGACTTGCTCTTACAGGGTCGCCGGAGCGTCCCCAGTGGTTCGGGAACTGCCTGTCTCCGAGCTGGGCGACCGAGCCTACGTACACGACCCTGATTTTTGACGGATCGGGCTGTGCCATAACGGCTTTCGCGACATATTCCGCCGAAGTGACATTGACTTTGAGGGTCTTCTCCGGGTAATAGTCCGCCGCAGGGGACACCATTCCGCCTACGTGCAGGACGAAGTCGGCTCCGGTCACTCCCCGGAGAATGTCGGAATAGTCCGTAAGGTCGCCCCAGACAATCTCGACCGAAGGGTCGTCAAGATAAGGCGCGAGCTTTTTCCGGTTCTTTTTGCTCGGACGCGCAAGTATCCTCACGACAAAGCGGTCAGCCCTCGCGTGGAGTTCCTGAAAACCCGCCCATCCCATATTCCCGGTAGCCCCGGTCAAAAACACCGTCTTTTTTTCCATGTCAGTCAATCTTTTCAACCTAGTAATCCTTAAAAAATAACTTGGTAATCTTTGTTTGTCTTTTTGGTCTATATTTCTTTTCTCATCGGTCATGTACCTCCAGTACACTCCCTCTTCCAAAAGAAATCTATCCTCAAAAATCCTTCACAAATCTCCACCAATTTATTTTTTAACGCTTACCTATTCCAAATCAAAGCGTCCGATGCGGCAGACCCAGCCTTTTCATCCGTCATTTCAGCCAAAGTTCCGGGTTTTGGGGGGTCGTGTCCTTCCATATCTGGAAATGCAGCTGCGTGTCGCGGTTGATGGTGTCCACCGTCCCGATGTCCTGTCCTGTCTTCACCTTCTGTCCGGATTTCACCACGACATTCCTGAGCTTGCAGTAAAACGTGAAGTAATTGCCGTGCTGGACAAGCACGCACTGGTTGTAGCCCGGCATCACAAGCACCTGCTTCACAACCCCGTCAAAGACGCACTTTACGGCAGTGCCCGGCGGCAGCGCTATCCCCACCCCGTTGTTCTTCGGAAGTTTGACGCCTTTATACACAGGATGATACCGCTCGCCGAAAGCGTCCACCACAGGTCCGTCGGCGGGCCACGGAAGTTTCCCCTTGTTTTTAGAGAACTCCGCCGCAAGTTTCTCGTCAATCACCGTCTTCCCGGATTTCTTGCCAGAGCCGCTTCCTGAAGCCGTACTCCCTTTCATGGCCTCCCGGACAAGACGGGCGATTTCCCGGTCAAGCGCCTCCACCTGCTTCTTCTTCGCGGCGAGTTCCTTCTGGTACTTCGACTTCTCCTTCTTGAGTTTCGCGACCAGAGCCTTGGATTCCGCCTGCTCCCCCCTGAGCTGCCCAAGTTCTTTCTGCGTGTTCTCAGTCACGATTCTCTGCTCCTCACGCAGTTTCCTGAGGGCATCCCGCTCCTCCTCCAGACGGGTTCTGGTCTCTTCCATGCGCCGGGCCTCCTCCCCAATCTGCGCTGCGAGGCTCTTGAAATAGCCGTAGCGGCGGTAGGCCTGCGAAAGGTCGTCGCTGGCGAGGATGTACATATACCATATCCGAGCATCCCTGTTCTTGTAGGCTCCGAGAACAAGACGGTCATAATGGACCGCAAGCGTGTCGTAACTCGCCTGCAATGCGTTGATTTCCTTCTGCTTGAGATATATCCTGTCGGCGCACAGACGTTCCTTGCGGCGGCTTTCGCGAAGAAGCGCCTGCCTGTTGTCCACTTTCTTCGAGACGAGGTTGTAGGTGGAGAGGGCGCTCCGGCTCTTTGAATCCGCAGAGGAAAGCTGCCTGTTTATGATTTCTATTTCCTTTTCGAGACGGGCCTTCTGCTTTTCATGCGCACTCGTATCCTGTGCGGAAACGGGAATCCCGCAGAACGCTGACACGGCGGCAAAAAGCAGACATGCGGCGAAGTCCTGACGCAGGGACGATATGAACGCGCGAAAACCCATCTACTTCCCGGCAGCCTTCTTTCTTTCAGCGATGCGCGCGTCCAGATCCGGAATCTCTCCGCCGTTCTTCGCCTGCGCCCTGTACCAATAGACGAAGGCGAGGTCATACTCCTTGAGGGCGTAGAGCACCTCGGCATAATGGTCCATAATCACGGCGCTGTCCTTACCCCCGTAAAGCATCGCGTGCTTGAAGAACGGCTTGGCCTCCAGAGGCTTGCCCTGAAGATAGAGTATCCAGCCGAAGGTGTCGAGATAGGTCGCGTTGTCCGGTTCGGCCTCTATCGTTTTCCTGCTCATCGCGTAGGCCTTCTTGAGATTCTTGCCCGTGAGTGAGAGATAGTAGGCGTAGTTGTTCAGAACATAGATATTGTCCGGACTGACTTTCAAAACCTTGTCATAAGCCTTGAAGGCATTCTTCGTGTCGTTTTTCTGATAGTACGCGTCAGCCATGGCCGAGTATGCCGAGACGACGACGGCGCTGTCCTTCGGAGCCGTGCGCAGCATCTTGTGCGAGAGTTCTATGACCTTGTCATATTCCTTCATGAAGCTGTAGCCCGTGCCCGCGAGAGCCAGAAAGTCCGGGATGTCAGGGTATTGCAGCGCAGCCTCCGAACCGGCTTCCGCCAGCTTTTCCCAGTTCTTCGAATAGAGCAGGGCGTAGAGATAGGTCGCCGCAAGCTCCGGCTTGTCGGGATGCATCGACGCGTTGAGACGGAAAAGATCTTCCGCGACGCTCTGACGCTGAGTACGATAGTAATATGATGCGACCGTGGCGATTACGGCGCTGTCGGCAGGGTGTTTCCGGAAACAGATGTTCGCCGCAGTGTCGAGCTGCGGGAGAAAGGCCGTGACGAACTTCGGATCCGACTGCTCCACGACAGCCTTGAGATATTCGGATTTTCCCTGCGCCGGCACGGTCTCATTCGACATATAGCTGTCCAGAAGAGGGAAAAACTCGGAATATCTCCGTGTCATGCGGCGGGCCTCGGCCTTTCCGAGAATCGCCGGCGCGAAGGTTTCGTCAAGGGAGAGAGCCTCATCGTAATATGCGACCGCAAGCGAGTCTTCGTACATCGACATCCTGTAGTCGCCGAGAGTCGAAAGGATGTAGGGGGAGGAGTATTTCGAATTATATTCTTCCAGAGAGTCATATGCCTCCTCCGTCTTTCCCGAGGCCATCAGAAGACGGAAACGGTAGATGGCGATGGATTCCGTCTGCCCGAATATGCGTTCCACGTCATCCAATGTGGCCAAGGCCTTGTCCACCTGCGCGTTCTGGGCATACATCTCCACGAGGTCGAAGTAGAGTTCGCTCTTCTTCGGGAAGTCGGCGAGAAGTTTCTCATACATATCTATGGCCTCGGCGAGCTGGTTCGTGTAGCGATAGACGACGGCAAGCCGCTGGCGGTACCAGAAATTCCCCGGGTCGGACTTCACGGCACACAGGAGTTCGGTCTCGGCAAGGTCATTTTCTTCCTGCGCCAGATACACGAGGGCGAGGTAGTAGTGCGCGGCGTCATATTCCGGACTGGAAATGATTATCGAACGGAGCATTTTCCCCGCGTCGTCATACTCCCCGTTATCATATTTCTCGACGGCCAGAAGCAATGCGCCGTCCTTTATCGAATCCTTCAAATCCTGCTGCGCATACGCTGACGGAGAAAACAGCGATGACAGCAGGATAAGCGGAATCATATATGTCAGTCCGAGAAATCTCTTCATCTTTTCATCGTTTGGAAATGGCATGAACCACAAAGATAACAAGCAATTCGGGAAAAAAGAGTATTTTTGGGGAAAATATCGACGGATGCAACATAAGGGGGCGGGGCTGCATCTTGAATGTCGGCAGTTTTCCCGTCCCGAGACCATAATCGTGAACGAAGACAAGGCTGTTCTGCTCATAGACAGATGCATTGACGGAGACCGGGCTGCCCAGAGGAAGATGTACGAACTTCTGGCACCCCGCTATTTCCCCGTATGCATACGCTATGTCGGAGACAGAACCGTGGCGGAGGACATCCTGCAGGAGGGCTTCGTCGCGCTTTTCACGAAACTTGGAAGTTACAGCGGAACCGGATCGTTCGACGGTTGGGCGAGAAGGATTTTCATCAACGCCTCGCTGATGTACCTCAGGAAGAACGACGCGCTGAAGATGAGCGACGACATTGAGCTGGCGCGGGGGCTGAAGGTGAACGAGGAAACGGCCATAGAGAAGCTTTCATACAAGGAAATCATGGCCTTGATGAAGGAAATGCCGCCCGGATTCAGGACAGTTTTCAACCTCTATGTGATGGAGGGGTTCTCGCACAAGGAGATTGCACAGATGCTCGGGATTACGGAGAGCACGTCGAGAACGCAGCTGAGCCGGGGAAGAATCTGGCTGCAGGAGCGGATCAGGATGATGAAATGAAAGGGCGGTACAGGAGATTGAAAGAAGAACGGGAGACGCAGCCCGTGAAACTACAGGGATATGACGGAGACACAGTTTGACGAGAAAATACGCGAGATGCTTTCGGAGCCGCAGGAACAGCTTCCTGAAGGGCTTTGGGAGGGCATCGCGTCCCGGCTTGACGAAGCGGAGGGGAAGCGGCGGCGTGCTGCCGTCCCTGTCCGCAGATGGCTTGCCGCCGTGTCGTCCGTTGCGGCCGCAGTGGTGGCGGGACTTGTCATCGCGCATTTCATCCCGTCGGAACAGTCTGCCGGCGATGAGGTTCTGGCAGAGGCCGCGGCCGTTGAGACTCCTGCGGAGGCTGATACAAGCAGGGAGACGGATGATTCCGCGAAAGCGGGAGAAGTCCGGTTCGATGTCGTAAAGAAGAGTTCATCTCTGATTGCGATGGCGGTCGTGCCTGAGCCTGTGCGTGAGACGGCGGAGAAAGAGGCGGCCGGAGCCGAAGCAGATGAAGCGCCAGGGAGGGTCGAAGGGGAAGGAATGATTGAGGCGGCCGGGACGACAGAAGCTGTTGAGGAGACCGGGACTGTTGAATCGGCGCATACGGCCGACGGGACGGATTCCGATGCGGATGCCGGGGAGACGGGATATGACCTGAAAGTCGACAACTCGGACATAGAGGCGGCGTACGGCAGGGAAGAGAACGATGAGGAGGCCTACAGGAGAACCCCGTTCGAGATTTCCGTCGGCGGAAACAGCTTCGGAGGCCCTCAGAAGAGTTCGACCCAGAAAAGAATGTTCACCAAGGGCAACAAGACGCCCACCGGAAAAACTTTCGTGGAAGGAAGCAACTCGGATTCATACAGCCTGCCGCTTTCTTTCGGCGTGGGTGTGAAATACGGCATAACGAAATGGCTCGGAATCGGCGTGGGAGTCAACTACACCCTGCTCAACAAGAAGGTCACCGGAACCTACCGCGATGAACACGACTGGAGCTGCAGTACGGACATGAAAAACAGCCAGCACTACATCGGAATCCCAGTTGACATCTATTTCAGCATGTTCCGCACGAAAAGGTGGGATGCCTACGCCACGGTCGGAGGGGCTGTCGAGAAATGTATCCTGAACAAGTACACCGGGACTTTCGAAGGCGAGTCCCTGCTCTACACCAACAAGGTGAGCGGGGTTCAGACTTCCGTCAAACTCGGTCTCGGCGTGGAGTTCTCTCCGATTGATTTCCTCGGTATTTACATTGACCCGAGCCTGCGCTACTATTTTGACAACAAACAGCCAAGAAGCATCAGAACGGCGCAGCCTCTGGCTTTCGGGGTCGAGGCGGGACTGCGCTTCAAATTGTGATTCCGGCGCCCCTGGGGCTGTCACGAAGTGACCGGGGTTAAGGGATTAAAAAAGTCCCGAAGGGACCGCGCCGGAGGCGCAAGATGGGGCTGGCTAAAAAGTCCCGATGGGATTCATATCCGGGGCCTCTACTTCCCGTTACCCTCTATGATGTTGCGTGCCAGGGCGTTGGCGCAGACAAAATTCTTCAGTTCCCTGCAATCGGTGTGTAGGATGGTGTGACGGTCTCCCTGCCACAGGATGCTGCCCTCGTGCAGAAAAGCAATCTTGTCGCCTATTTCCAGAATCGAGTTCATGTCATGGGTGTTCACCACGGTCGTCATGTTGAATTCCTTGGTCAGGTCGCTGATGAGGCGGTCGATAAGGATTGAGGTGTATGGGTCAAGACCGGAATTGGGCTCGTCACAGAAAAGATAGGACGGGTTCAGGGCAATGGCTCTGGCAATCCCCACCCGCTTCTGCATCCCGCCGCTCAGCTCGTTCGGGAACTTGTCGTCAGACCCGACGACATTCACCCTCTCAAGACAGTAATGGGCACGCTCTTCCTTCTGGGCGCGGGTCCAGTCCGTGAAGAACTCCATCGGGAACATGACGTTTTCAAACACGGTCGCAAAATCGAAGAGGGCGCTGTTCTGGAACAGGATGCCAATCCTCTGATGCAGAGCCTTCCGTTCCCTGTAATCCATGGAAGAGAGTGATTCGTCCCCGTACTTTATGTCTCCGCTGTCCGGCGACATCAGCCCGATGAGATTCTTGAGCAGCACGGTCTTCCCCGAACCGCTCGCCCCGATAATCATATTGCACTGTCCGGGGGCATATTCCACATTTATGTCATTGAGGACATTCACGCCGTCGAAGCCCTTGCACAGATGTTCTACCTTTATCATATATCCGTCAGATTCATTGGGTTATGGATTCCGTTCATCGGTTCATCGTTCTGTCATGGACTCCGCTAATAAAGCATGAGCTGTGTGAGTATGAGGTCGAACATGAGAATGAGTATGCTTGAGACCACGATGCTGCGCGTGCTCGATTTGCCCACCCCGAGCGAGCCTCCTTTGGCGTAGTAGCCGTTGAAGGCCGCCACGGAAGAGATGATGAAACAGAAGACAGCCATCTTGAAACAGCTGTAAAAGACATAGTAGCCGTTGTAGCAGTAGTGTAGTCCGGTCACATACGAGGCCGTCGATATTATGCCCGTCGCCGCGACCACCACCCAGCCGCCGACAAGACCGAGACCGAGGCTCATCAGCATGAGCAGAGGACTCAGAACTGTCGCCGCGACAAGTTTCGGAAGTACGAGAAAACCTGCGGGATTCACTCCCATCATGTCCATGGCGTCAATCTGTTCCGTAATCCTCATGCTGCCGAGTTCGGAGGATATGTTAGAGCCCATTTTGCCCGCGAGTATGAGTGCGACCATCGTGGAGCAGAACTCAAGGATGAGGCTCTCGCGCACCATGTAGCCGACATACATCTTGTCGATGAACGGGTTTTCGAGATTCGACGCCGTCTGGATGACAAGGACTCCGCCGATGAAGACGGAGATTACGCCGACGATGACTATCGACGAAAGTATCAGCTTGTCAGCCTCAAGCACAAACTGCTGCCGGAACAGTCTCCATTTCTCCGGCCTGCGGAAGACCTGCTTGAGGAACAGGCAGTAGCGCCCGACATTTTCAAAAAACTTTCTTATCATCTGAGCAATTGTCAAAAAGCGTCAATCTCACTCGGAAACCAATCCGCCTTCCCGAATGAATCTGCGGTAAAACATCAGTCTTCCCAGAATACGGTGCGGGAAAAATCCGGATTCACACGGATGTGCACATTCAGGGTCTCCTCGGGCAGCAGCTCCTCAATGTTCTCCGGCCACTCCATCAGGCAGAGGCAGCCGCTGTAGAGATAGTCGTCAAGCCCGATGTCGATTGCCTCGGACAGCTTTGTTATCCGGTAGAAATCAAAGTGATAGACGGACTCCCCGTCTTCCGTCACATATTCGTTGATTATGGTGAATGTCGGGGAGCAGACCGGATCCGTCACTCCGAGCCGTTTGCAGACGGCCGTCGTGAATGTTGTCTTCCCCGCCCCCATCGGCGCATGGAAGGCGACCAGCCGCCGCTCCCCGATTTGCTCGAGAAACTCCCCCGCCGCCCTGTCGAGGTCGGCCGTGTCCTTTATCGTGATGCTGTGCTCCATGTCAGTCAAAAAATTCTGGCTGCTATATCTTTGATTGTCGCCACTGTTCCGTCATTGGCATTTATGGCCTTCGCGAATTTCAACATTCCGTTTACAAAATCGCGTATTGTAACGGATTTCATATCACATATACGAAGCCGTGCATAATTCAGAATAGAGATGAGACAACAATAATGTCCAAGCCTGCCGGTCTCCTTCAACAATTCATGTATGCCCCCTTCATCTTCAATGGAAACATGCTTTCCATAAATGAAGAGACTTGTATCCAAATCCGCCGCCCTGAATTTTGTAACTGCATGGCACACGTCATTTTTAGTGAAATCCTTATCTTTCACTTCAATGGAATAGACAAGATTCCTGTCTTTGTATATGTCTATGTCACCTACTTCCTTTGATGAAGCTCCGCTCTCATTCACTTTGTGTGCGATGACTTTATATTCCTTTCCCAAATACATCTGTTCTATCTGGGAAACAATCAGCGGACAGACTTCTCCATTTGAAGTGTGGTCTGTCAGCTTATATACATAATCAAGAACCAGTTGAGAGAACTCGCTGATATCCAGAAGTGTGTCCCCGACCGAGAAACGTGCGACATATTCCCGGCTTATCTTCTTCATCTCCGCCAAAGCTGATTTTAAGTATCTATAGGCCACTGCGCTGTCGGATATCTCGGACAAAACATTAATCAATGCCGACAATGTCCGCGAATCGTTTCCCGACCGGACTGCGTTAGACAGGCTTAATGACACAAAACGAGCCGGTTTATTCAGAAACGGTTCATTGGAAGAGCCGAGACTGCCCGGAAGTCTCAATTTTTCGAACGGGACAACAACCTTATGGCATAGAGTACGCGCATCATATTTGCCTTCACTGCCATCCCCTTTCTGAAGACTGAGGACATCTACTTCCTCATCTGTGGATTTCGCCAATAAAGCCGTGACAAGAACATATCGATATGTCTTTTGCTCCCCCCGCAGAATACCGCTGATTTTCTTACCTACTTCATCATTCTGAATCCGGGCTTCGGTGAAAGCCCGATCCAAGATTATGGATGCCGTCTTGAGATTGACTGTGGCCATATTGAATCATATTAGTCCGGAATATAAAATCCGGGATGGATTACCGATAGCATCTATGACCATCGCACACACCGCTTTCGCCAAGTTGCATGGAACGGCATTTCCTATCTGTGTATATTGAGAAGACTGGCTTCCAGAAAATTTATATTCCAGCGGGAATGTCTGTATGACTCTCGCCTCTTCCACAGTTAAACGCCTAAGGTATTCAGGAACTTTCTCGTCCTTGGCTATCGAGTTGTCAAGGAGAAGACGTTCATGATAACTTTCAATCCATGGCTTCTCGTTGTAGTACAAAGCATGTTCATCTATTACCGGAGTCTTGTTGCCTCCCATTGAAGCAGGCAAGGTCGCGCTGTAACCGTCCACCTTCAATGGCCTGCCAAGACCGTTGAAAAGCATTCCGGCATATGCCGATTTACGAAGGACGGGATGAGGTGCCAATGTTATTCTGGCATTGCACAGACTTCTGTTATTGCCTGTACCTGCCCTGTCCAGAACCTTTAACGCCTCCCTGACATTAACAGATTTCTTCCTATATGGACGCAGCATCCTTTCCAAATCAGGCTTCATCCCGGTCTCTCCCTTAAACCCTATTATGAATATCCGCTCTCTCGCCTGAGGAACATCATAATCGGATGCATTGAGAATGCAATAATTCACCGAATATCCCAGTTCCTGCATTCTCCCCAACAATTCGCGACGCACGGAGGCCCATCTGGACAAAACGCCCAAGGCCTTTACATTCTCCATTATGAAAGCCTTTGGAGAAACTGCCTCAACGACACTCACATAGCTCCATATCAACTTGCTTCTGCTGTCGTTCTCATCCATTTTGCCTGCAACGGAAAACCCCTGACAAGGGGGACCCCCTATGACCAGGTCTATAGTTCCCCTGTATTTTGCAAGTTCAGGAATAAAATCATTTATATCGCCCTGACATATATGATCGCCTATATTATTCGCATACGAGGCACAAGCATCTTTCATCCTGTCATTTGCCCAAACTATACGCGCACCGGCCTGAACCGCGCCGATATCCAGCCCTCCCGCTCCGGAAAAAAGCGATATCGTGCGAATGGAGTTTGTTTTCAATATGTCTTTTATGCTCATACCGACGATTTCATTTCGTCACAAAATTACTTTTTTTTTAGGAATTTCCATCTGGATTCAGTAAGCGTTAAAAAATAAATTGGTGGAGATTTGCACGGGATTTTTGAGAATAGATTTCTTTTGGAAGAGAGAGTGTACTGGAGGTACATGACCGATGAGAAAAGA
>CAVDEO010000045.1:16328-19097 GCA_963607915.1 bacterium | reverse complement strand
TGAGCAGCTTTGTGCATCAGATTCATATCCCACTCGTTGTGGTCCAGATTGTAGTGCTTCATCATAACCATAACCGGGAACCGGTCAGCGTCGATGGCATAGTGCTCACCCTGCACCATGAACGTGATCCAGTGCTCCTCCGCATCAGGAACATATCCATTGTAGCGGATGGCCTCCATTACGCTTTCCTTATCCAGTTGATGATTGTCAACATCATCAACGAAAACGGGTTCCCGCACCCGTTCCTGCTGCGATTCGAGTTTCTTATAGTCGCGCTCCAATTGTTTATAGTCCTGGCGTTTGCTAACAAATAAAGCCAGAAATACAGCTGCAACAATAATGAGGAATGCAATCATCATATTCATCTTTGTTATTAGTTAAGAGAAACGGCAGGCCCGCCAACCGCCTTTCACGCCAAACAGAAGGCAGGCCTTGGTTGCCGTTATTGGTGTTTGATGATGAGTTTGTTGTTTTGGTTGTCAATAGTGATGGTCCCAAAACGCTCCATCGCACTTTGTCCAAGAAGTAGCGGTGCCTTCTGGCTCTTTACCACGGAGGCGTCCACATTGTGGAGAACAGCGTCGCCAATCTTCACTTCACGAAGGGTAATGGTAGTGCCTTCGCTAATCTGACCATTAGCAATCTGGTAGTACTTTTTGCCCTTGATGTCCTTCTCGGAAAGGTAGCCATTCTTGAACATGAAGTTGGCTTCCACGGAAGAGATGGTGACATCCGACGCGCCAGTATCGAAGATCATCTGGAGTGGGAGCCCATTGATGTCGCATGGAATCTCAAGAGTGCCGCCCGGATTGCGTTTAACGGAAATCTCGGTGACGGTCTCCTCCTTCTCAGGCATAGACAGCTCGAACTGCTTCAGGTATTCGGCGTGCTTGGCCTCGTATTCTTCCATCAGGGCTTTGAACTCGGGCAGGTCGCGAACAGCATCCATATCATCATCGTAACGAATGTGGGCGAAGCTGCGGTAACCCTTCTCGAAAGAGATGCGGAGAGCTGCTACGGATTCCTCCAGACGTCCCATTCGGGAATAGAGACAAGCCTTATCGTAATAGTGGCCGGGATCATCGGGATCAGACTTGATGATTTTATCCATCCACTCATCGGCCTCTTCATCACGTCCCAGGAAGTGCAGGGCATACTGCCGGCAACTACCGTCTCTTACGACAGTATCCTTCTGGACTACCATCTCAAAATCAGCATCCGCCTCGGTCTTATTGCCCTCCAAAAGGAGCAGCTCACCACGCATCAGGTACAGGTACGGATAGTCCTGCGTCATCTCAAGGCCCATATTATAGTCCTCCATGGCCTTCTTCCGCTCGCCCTGCATCTCATAAGTCCAGCCACGCCTGTAGTAGCAATAGGCCTCTTTCGGAGCATCCTCTACGGCTGCAGTGAAATCTGCAATAGCTAAATCCAAGTCACCGTTAAGCCGGTAGTAATCGCCACGGCGGACATACAACTGCCAATCAGGGTCTTTCTCCATAGCCTTGGAAATGTCGGCGATGGCAAGTTCATTCAGTCCCAGCTCGCTATAGCAATCAGATCTATATACATTGATCTCATCGTAGTGCCCGAATTCAGCCTCAAGAGCATCATAGGTCCTTACCGCCTCGGCGTACTGATGTGAGGCCTCATAGAACTGGCAGAGGAAGGCCATCCACTGGAACCGCTTTTCAGTTTTCTTGATGCGAGTCTTGATGCTTGCCTCCGCATAGTTGGGGCGCTTAAGTAGAACCTTACCAATCGCTTCGGTGTTGGCATCATCATTCTTCTCGAACCATTCCAGGCCAGCGTCAATAGCCTTGGATGCCTCACCCAGTTTGTCGTAAGCCTGCATCTTGAAGCGGTAAATCTCCGAGTAGTCGGCATCGTACTTCTGGCACTTGTCCAGCATTTCAATGGCTTCCGAATACTGCTCGCGCTCAATCATATTCCGGGCGAGGCCGATCATGGCAGCCTGGTATGCTTCGTCAAGCGCCAGCATCTTCCTGTAGATAGCATCCGCACCGGCGTAGTCTTCAAGGTCGTAGAGCGACTGGGCATAGTCAAAAGATATGCTCTGTAGGTTCTCCTTATCGTCCTTCTGGGCCAGTTCATATGCCGTCTTGAAAGAGGAGGCGGCATTAACCTTGTCACCCATATCCTGGTAGATGTACGCTTTCCACCAATGCAGAGTGGAATTCTGCATCTCCGTCTTCTTGGGCTTGTTCACCTTCAGGGCATGGTTGATGTCCTGCAGTGCCTGGCCGAACTCTTTCTTCCGGCGAAGCAGCCGGACGTGCAGCAGAAGCGCATCTACATTATCCGGGGTCTCCCGGAGCTGTTTGCTTACCAAGTCCAAGGCCTTGGCTTCATCTTTCTCCTCCTGAAGGACCTCGTAGGCCTTCTTGAGGTTGTAATCGTTGTCAGTCTTGTTCTTCTGGGCGTAGGCGTTGACGCCCAGAATAGTCATAAGGGTAACAGCGAGGAGGATAACAATGTTTTTCATGTGCGTGAAAGTAGTGTTTAATTGTTAAAGAAACCTGTTAAAGAGATAGGGTGTATTAGTCGATGTTCCAATAGGCATCGGGCTCTCCTTCAAAAGCTTCCTGATACATGCTGTCCAAGTCGTCTTGGGTATAATAGAAGCTATTGTCCTCGTAGTCTTCGTAGTTGTCTTCGCATCTGTAATTGCTCATAAAAAATGGTTTAGATGGTTATACACCTGATTCGTTATCGGCCAATAATCTTGCCGACTTCTTTAATGATAGA
>CAVDEO010000045.1:9410-16318 GCA_963607915.1 bacterium | reverse complement strand
CCGATTTTGCGTTCGAGGCCCTGCTTCGTGAGAGGAATACCAGTGGCCCTGGCAATGTTCCTTTTGAGAACGTCGATGCCTAAGGCACGACGGGGAGAGAAAGAGGTTCCGGGGATTCCAAGTATCTTCATATGCGGTGTCGTTTTTAATTGCAGTGCAAAAGTAGGTACGGTTTGCGAAGCGTTTCTTCGCATTAATTAGAAAAGAGGAATGTTTCCCCATCGGCCGATACTGCAACCGGGCTCTCCTTCGAAACCGATCCTTCAATCAGTTTCATCGTCAGCGGATTGATAATTCCATCATTGATTGCACGCCCCACGGGCCTTGCTCCATACTGGGGCTGATAGCTTCTTCTGGCGAGCAAATCGAGGGCAGCTTCGTCGAAGGAGACAGTCATTCCGTTACCGGCAAGCTTGCTCACCAGTCTCTCAAGATGAAGCGCACAGATCTTCCTGATAGCATCTTCGCCCAGCGGCGCAAAGTTGACAATGTCATCGATGCGGTTGATGAACTCGGGAGCCAGCCTGGTCTTCAACTCTTCGAGACGGATGTTCGAAGTCATAATGATAATGGTATTCTTGAAGTTCACCGTGCGTCCCTGACCGTCCGTCATACGGCCATCGTCAAGTACCTGAAGGAGCGTCTCAAACACCTTCGGGTGGGCTTTCTCAATCTCATCGAGAAGGACCACAGAGAAAGGCCGACGGCGTACAGCCTCAGTGAGTTGGCCACCTTGATCGTAACCAACGTAACCCGGAGGCGCTCCAAACAACCTGGACACAGCGTATTCCTGCTGGTATTCGCTCATGTCTATCCTCACGAGCATATCCCGGCTATTGAACAGGTACTCGGCAAGCGTTTTGGCCAGTTCCGTCTTTCCGACACCGGTTGTTCCCATAAAGAGGAACGAGCCTATCGGACGGGCAGCATCACCGAATCCCATCTTATTCCGGCGAATTACTTTAGACACAGCAGAAACAGCCTGATCCTGCCCGATAACCAAGTGGGAAAGGATGTCTTCAAGGGAAGCCAACTTGCTTGTCTCGTCCTCGCGAAGCCGATTAACCGGGATTCCTGTCCACGCAGTGACCACGCCACGGATGTCCTCATCGTCAAGCGAATCTTTCAAAAGCGGAGAGTCGGAAGCCGTGGAGAAAGAGGAGATTTCAGCACGGAGTGCATCTATCCTGGCCTTTAGAGACACGGCTTCCTCGTAACGTCCTGCGCCCTCGGCCTCTTCATATCTGGTACGGAGGCCTTCCATCTCATCACGTCGCTGCTGCAGGAGTTCAAGATGTTCCCGTTCGTTGCGCCACTTTGCATTCAGGGCATTCTCCTTCTCTCGAAGATTGTCAATCTCCGAGTCAAGTTCGGTTAGGTCATGCTGTCTTTCATCCTGGCGCAGGGATTCCCTCTCCATCTCCTTGGAGCGGATAAGCCGGGATAACTCATCCAGCTCGACAGGAACTGACGAGCGCTCTATTTTCATGCGGGAAGCGGCCTCGTCCAGCAAATCAATCGCCTTGTCGGGAAGATAACGCCCGGCAATATATCTTCTGGAAAGGCGTACCGCGGATACGATTGCCTCATCGAGAATCTTGATTCTGTGAAAGGTCTCGAAACGCTGCTTGATTCCACGCATAATAGTGATGGCGGCATCCTCGTCCGGCTCATCAATAATCACCTTCTGGAATCGCCGCTCAAAGGCCTTGTCACTCTCGATGTACTTCGTGTATTCATCCAGGGTTGTAGCGCCGATGACACGAATCTCGGAACGGGAGAGTTCGGGCTTGAGGATATTGGCGGCATCCATGGCACCAGCACCCCTTCCGGCTCCCACCAGCAGGTGCATCTCGTCAATGAAAAGGACGATTTGAGGATCTTCCTTCACATCTTTCAGGACTCGTTTGAGGCGGTCTTCAAACTGCCCCTGCATACTAGCTCCAGCCAACATGGCCGGGATGTCAAGCGCATACACTTTGATCCCCCGGAGTTCCTGGGGCACGTCACCTCTTACCAGGCGTTGCGCCAGGCCTTCCACGACAGCTGTCTTGCCGGTACCGGGAGGGCCGACGAGGACAGGGTTGTTCTTGGTCTTGCGGGAAAGGATCTGAAGGATGCGACGGGTCTCATCATCACGACCGATGACGGGCTCGAGCTTTCCCTCTTCTGCGAGGTGAGTTAGATTCCTGGCAAACCTCTTGAGCGATTTGGGCTCATGGGCATCTCTTGAATCCGACTCCTGGCGGACTATATTCCCTTCGCGGAAAAGACGTACTGCTTCCGCAACCTTCTCTTCAGTAATCCCAATTCGCCTCATCAACTCACGGACTTCTCCGGGAACGGCGGACATCGCCCAGAAGATGTGCTCCAAAGCCACATTCGAGCTCCCACTATGAACGACCAAAGTCAAGGCTTTCCCAAAGACCGTTTCAAGCTCGCGAGACATCGGTATTCCCTGGGGGACTTCGAATCCCGGAAGCGGAAGCGCTCCGTTAATCAGCAAACGGAAACTACCGGCATCAACATTCATCTGCTGCAGGATGAAGGAGACCATGTCGGCTCCTTCATCTATAATAGCAGACAGCATCACCAGAGGTGTAATCTCCGGGTAACGGCTCTCTTTCGCAATGGCGAAAGCCCTGGAAACCGTGCTGCGGGTTTTATCGGTAAATTTTGAGTAATCCATAGTTCAATCTATCCAAATATGCCTGAGAATAAAGCCCCAAGAAAGGCGTAGAAAAGCAGTCTGACAAGGAAGAAAAGCACCTTTGTATGAATATTTTTCGAATCATCATTCGATGAAGTGTTCCCCCCGTTTGCCGGTGTCGTAGTGCGAGGAGTTTGAGGATGATACTGTCTTTTGTCAAGCCCGGGCACATCCTCAAATTCTCCTGTTTTCTCATTGTAGCGGTACGGCATTACTGCAGGTCGATTTCAATATCGTCAAGACCGGCCACCTTTTCGTCAGTATCGCCTTCGAGCCGGATCGCTTGCGAGCAAATTGGACAATGCTCCTCCTTCTCGATCTTGGCCCCGTACCATCTAAGGATAGTCGGCATACCACCGGCATTCGGCATCGGCTTCCAGTTAGCATAATGACGTTCCCGGCGGTTTGCCCACATATAGTAATCGTAGATGAGTTCCTCCTCCAGCGAAGTGATGCCGGATTCCGTACCCCTCGAGAGTTCCACCAGGGAGAGTTTGACCATCATATTGCAGATGGGCTCAATGTCAGAGGATAGGCCAACCTGTACCATTGTCTCCGCATCCTCGGGGGACACGTAGGCGGCAATCCGGCCATCCCTGCGGGCTGAAGCCACATCGGAAATTTCCTCCTCCTGCAGATTCCCGGCACCAACCAGGCAACAGTAGCAAGGGCCGGCCGGGCGATAGCGGAACACATCGCCGCCCTCAGCGCGGGTAATGGCCCGGCCGAAGATGCCGATTTTCTGCTTCTCCACAAGCGCCTTGGACAGGTTGAAACGGCTTGTGTTGTTGTCCGTCGCGCAGATGACGAGATCGGCCTTCTCCACCTCATTATACAGGAGTGGCAGATCCTCGTTGATGTTCATGGGGAACTTGTCAACCTTGGCGTAAGGATTCTTGCCGAGGATTGCTTCCTCGATGACGTTCGTCTTCAACCGGCCGAGGTCATGGACAGTCGCAGTGTGGCGGGACAGGTTATGGAGTTCCACCCTGTCGAAGTCCATCAGGGCAAAGCTGCCGACGCCGGCCTTCGCCAGCTCAATGGCGATCTGCGATCCGAAGCTGCCGAGGCCGACAATCATCACACGCTTGTTCGTGAGGATTCCAACCTCAAGAATACCCTTGGAGCGCGAGAAGAGGTTCTCCTCGGAAGGAATAAGAAACACTTCGGCCTTTCGCCAGTCCTTCCCTTTCAGAGGGGAAAGCGGCCGACACCAGACTTCCGGGCCATCTTCCGTGATAAGCACGCAGAACCGGGAGGCGCTCATATTAGCATTTGACATCATACTGGAATCCCGGGTATAGAAGCCGGGGATCTCCAGGTATCGGTGAATTTTAGACACCTGAGGTTCCAGACAAATATGGAACACCCCTTCCTCGTCCACTTCTTCCACGAAAGCCGGGACCGTATTCTTCTTTTTCAGCTTTTTCGCAGCCTTCTGCAGTTCATCCTCCCGGAGATAAACAATCGGGGTCATCGTATCGGCGGCGAATCCCTTATTGGTCATCTCCGTGACGACATCGCCTTCTCCGTGGTGAGTTCCACGGGGGACCTGGCGGAAATCGCCGGTAATAGGATCAAAGACAAGATCCTTCATGGAACTACCCTGGTTGAGTCCTTCTTCGCGGACGTCTTCGGCCAAATTGTTGAGTTGCTGAGTGTTTGCCATAGTCGAGTGGTTTAATACTGGTGGTTTAAGTAATAGTCTAAGGGTTTACCGGTACGGAGGTGGGCCTCATACATTTCAAGCCAGAGGCGGCACTTGACGTACACCTTGTAGAGAGAAACCGCGGGTGTCCAGGATGCCGGGCCATAATGGCAGATCCTTGTCCAACCCTTTTCGGCGGAGAGCGTATGCATCGCAGAACTTACTGAGTTCATGTCGTTGCCTTTAGAGTCCTTCAGCATACGGGTCACGAAGACCTTGGGCTGAGCGAATGGGAAGCCATCGAGTGACATGTGCAGCGTGTACACATTGCCACTGTTCGTACGGGCGCCGATGCGGAGATACTGTTCTCCACGTGCTCCTTCCTCCATGTTGAAGAAGCGAAAGGCGTTAGCTGGGAATTTGCGCGAGAGCAGCGACCACTCTGCATTGTATCTGTCTTTATCCATAGCTTAGTTCCTTACACGAGGTTATTATAGTAGTGGTAGAAGGCCGAAGGAAGACCTCTGACAGGTGACCAGCTGCCGTTAGGAGGTATCAGCTCCAAGCAATTCGAACTGCGGACCTTGATCTTGGGAGCCACCCGCGGGAAGCCTATTGGGAAGAGTATCTCCTGCTGGACTACATCGAAATACTCGATGCGCAACATAACTTCCCCTTTCTCGTTCAAGAGGACACGGATTTCAGGATGGGAAAAACCGCAGTTATCCTTTACATAGTTGATGATGTCGTTCAGGATGACCCTGTTCTCTTTGTCCCTCAGCCAGTACCCGGGAGCATATTCAGGAAGGATGCCCCTACCCGTCGAGTCTTCCCGTCTCTGGAGGTTTGCCCGCGGATGAACAAGCACCCGTTCAAATTCACGGTCAATCAAAGACCTCATCGGACTTGCCGGAGCAATGGTTTCCCATTCGACCTGTGTGCAATGTTCTCCGTCGCAAAGGAAAGCCCCGACGGTAGGAGTATAGCCATTGAGGTTACCTATGCAGAGAAGGAAACGGCCGAGCCTCTTCTCCCGGATCGTAGAGTTCATCGTATGGGCATCGTGGCCACTCGGCTTGGCGAGTCCAAGGCGATGATGGGAATGCCATTCGCCGATGTGGTGCAAACCGAAACGCTCTTTGAGCAGTCTTCCTACCGTGAGCAAATAGTTCACATCCTGATTGAAGAAGGCGTGCCGGTGGTTCGCCCGGGGACCGGGGCCGATGGCATACATGACCACCGGGACACCGTCTCCAGTCCAATAACCGAAAAGCTGCCCTCCGGTCTCGATGTCGGGATAGTCCAGGATGCAACGCGACAGATAGTCGAGCTCCGACTGGAACACGATCACTCCTCCCTTCTTCTCAGGCTGACTCGTAACGACCGGACGGCCTCCACACGTCCTGACTTCAAGGATTCTTGCCAGGCGCTTCCGCCGTGCGTTGATTATCTTATGGCTCATTTTCGATGACTTCATTATGGTGTTCCTTTGTTTCACGGTGCGAAGGTATCCCGGTTTTGCGCAGCCTTCCTTCGCAACAAATAGCTTTTCTCTTTTTTAGATTTACTTCATTGATTGCCGGCCTTATCTTAGTCCTAAATTCCGCAAAAAGCAAAGCTTTTTTGCGGAATTTAGGCTATATTTGCACTTATAAAATAATAAGGGGCACTTACACTTAATAATCTACCAAAGGCACGAAAGCGTATGATACAATCATTCAAACTGGCAGAGAATGGAGTATCCAGGCAGTACTCCTGTGACATCCCTACTATTTCTCATCCGATGTTGCCTTTCTCCCACATTGACCCCAGAGGCATTCGACCGTTTGTGTTTCATGATTTCTCAAGGTACGTATTTGAGGAAGCCCCTGATTTCCCAACCGATTTCCAAAGGTTTGTCCAACTCGCAAACAACTCTTCTGCCTATACGAGGATAGAACGGTTTAAGGAAGCCCTGCTCAGGTTAGTGAATCAATTATGCAAGAAGTTTAGATTTGGAAAATCAGACATTAAGCTTTCTCAGAATATGCAACCTGAGGAAGTTGTTCCCGTGATCTCAGCCATGTCCTGTGAGAAGAGGAAACTTGTCTCATACATCTTAGCTACAGCCGCAGCCATTGATGGATATGTTGACCAGAATGAAAGCGCCACTTATTATTTTATTTCTCAGCACTGCAATCTTATTACGTCAGAGATTGATAATGACGCAGCCATGAAGGCAGTAAAAGACTTCCTGTGTTAATAATACTCCTCCGTTCTTATGAATAGTATCGTTTCGGCCTTAGTTGCCAAAAACAATAGCGCCCCTTCTGGCCTTTATAGATTTGATTCCCATGGAAGGACTGAGTATCATGGGAACAGACAGATTACTGACGAACTTTACGACAAGCCGTGTCGGTGGGAAATCGAACGGACAAGTTCTTTTACGCCTGGTTTTGAGATTAGGCAGTTTGATTTGTCGATTAGCTCTCAGGAAAAGGCCACCTATGGCTTTAACTCATGGGACTCCGGATTTGGCAAACGCCTCATCTATGAAGACCAGATGAAGAT
>CAVDEO010000045.1:3994-9400 GCA_963607915.1 bacterium | reverse complement strand
GATGAAGATTGTCCATATAGCAGAAACGCCCCAAGGAGCAAAGAATGTCTATTTAGAAAGCACCAGCGACGGGGCAAACTGTTTAATCGCCTTGGTCGTCAAGGATCATATAGAAAAGATTCAGTCAGTTGATCGGCTGAATGAGGTTTTTATCATTTATCGTTCTTCTCTCGATAAGATATGTTTCCTTACTGCCGAAGAAAAGAAAGCGATTTTTCAAACGGCATACCAAATGATGGTGAGTGCTGCGGGGCGGCAATTGACATATCGCGATGATCCGTCTATCGACGAGTTAATCTCTGGATGCTGCTATATGAAACCCCTGGGGGATTTATTATGGAATCAAGCCACCGACTTAAATCCTTATGAGGCGTTTAGAACTGTAGCCGGCCTGGATAATAGTGCAAAGGCTGCGGTCAAACTGGTCCTTGTGAACGTGGCACGAATGGACAATTCAGCCCTTCGTTTTGACATTCTTCGTCAGCTTTGTCAACAGGCTTCTTTGCCGGATTGATGACACATCTAAAGTGTCAACTTGTTGCTCTGTTTACCTCTCTTGGAGACAATTCCACAAATTGGTAGCAGGGTGCTGGCCTAACTAACACACTTGCTTCTTGTTCATTCCCTGCATCAAGCAGGGAGAACAAGCGGCGTGTATTCCCCAACATGGCTTCTTTGTCCTCCGCAGATGAAGCATTTACAATTTGTAAACTTCCCCTTTTTGTAAACTTCCCTAAATACACTAATTTTGTACTCTATAAAAACACTATCCTAATTATTCCTTTAACCAAGAAAGAATAGCATTAATGATGAATACATTACCAGACACTTATAAACTAGACCAGAATCTTGGTTGGGAGGATTTTGAAGTTAACGAGTATTTCGATGATTCATATGAGCAGTTGAATTTCAATGACATCGAATACAAATCTGATATATTTATCACCTATCTTCCTGGTGGCAGGAATCTAACAGTAGATACTGAGCGGCAACGTAGAGTAGTCCTCCAGATAAATCGCAAGGGGCACCACGCCTATCCAGATATTGAACCAGGAGATGGTTACCTCTTTACGATCTACAACGACGACCTTGGAACGGCTCAGTTGGGCACAAAGCCCGTCAGGTTGGTTATGGCGTGCGAGAACTACCTTATCTTTCGCGGATATGATGTCTTAGCCCTTGGGCCGTTTGGCTTGATTGATCCGGGCAATACGGATTATGGAGTTGCGGTATTCCTCAATAACAGAAGTATCAGAAAAATTGCTTTCTACAGATACGATACAAAGAAATGCTATGAGTATGCCAATACCAGTAACCGTTATAAGCAACTGCCCTTGAATCTGTCAGGAGATGTTGCATCATCATTGAGAGAAAACATTTCTGAAGATAATACAGATATTAGTTATGAAAGGGTCAAACGAAATGCCGATGCCTTCTTAAGAAAGTTTTCCTCTATGAGCATGCAGGAAAAAATGCGCTTAGCTAGGGGAACGGATTGCATTTTCAATGTGGGCGCTAGATATTGGAGTGATGGTAATCGAACCGTTGCTCTGAAATGTTTTGCCGATGCCCTACGCATATTACCCATTAATACGGATGTCATCGGCTTATACGGAGATTTTTTTGAGTATTCAGATTATGACCTTTCTATGAAATTCTATGAGCTGGCTATAAGCTTGAATTCTGCAAGAAAGAAAGATTATTACCAACTCGCTAATTTCTACAAATGGAAAGGAGAGTATGAAAAGGCGAATAAGTGCTATGCATTATGGGAACTTGTAAAAGTCCGAGCAGGTATTGACGATGACTAGTCGCTTCACATAATTCCATTGATTCCATACATCATTAAGCATACGTTTTGTCTATTGCTTCATTATAATGCCGTCCACTAGCCTGAGGGCGGCTTTTTGTATACAAGAAGAATCAGTTCGCGAAAGACCATTATTATTGCGTTTCAATCAGTATAGTAGTTCTTTATCCGTTACGAGTTTGCCCTGCTACTGAAATAATGTTAACTTTGTATTTTTAAGAGCCTTGTAAATGAAAATTCACCTGGACAATGCAGAATTCCTTCACCTTTTCAGCCAGGATCAATCTGGACTGAAATACCTGACGCACGATTTCAACGCCGGTTTTGATTTCATAGACTACATTTACAGGTGTCAGCAAATTGTCTTGTCATACCGGTGCAATATGGAACTGAACGAAGGTCTTTATGATCTAGTCAGAGGATTCTTGTTTGGTCCCAACTGGATGGATTACAAAGGGACTATTCATTCTTTCTATATGTCATCAGAAGAATGTGTATCCTTTTATGAAAGCACAGGTAAGCATCCGCTAAACAATCCATCATTCGCTACAGAGGTGGAAGATTTCCGTAACTCAATTCGATTTCGTAGTGGACGACTTGACCTTTTCCTGAGAGAAGAGCTTTCCAAAGAGTTTCCTGCAATGGAAATGGTGATTCCTGGTAGGCTCAAGGGGGCTGATATGTATATTCAAACCGGACCTATACGTGATGCTCTACGTCTTATTTTTAATGGAATGCAGGAATATACGGATTATCCAAGAGTAAACATCTCATATTTCGAAGAAGAATTGCAAGATGGTTTCTTGAAATCTTCTCTATCATTGACCCAGTTGGGCTCTTACCCTTCCCATTCTCTTTCCCGCGATATGGCGCGTTTGTCTGAAGGCGAAAGTGGCACATTCGGGACAATTAAGAAGTATTTAAAAGGTTTGGGCGAGTGGGACGTGGTAACAAAATGGCTTGATTCAGATGTTCCGCAAAGATGGAGGATCCTCGGGGACAGCACATTGCCTGAGGTTTCACCCGCAAGTATCGCCGAAGGTTTTTCTCACACGATAAGCATTTACCATAAGCCATGATATATCTCATCGATGACACTCCCGTCCAAATGTTGGATAGATTCCTGAAGGTGGACGAATTCAAGGATTGTTTCAGGCGCATTGAGGAGCTTCCGATCGAAGACGTGCCGTCTTTAGCCGGCGCGTCTTGCGTACTGATTCATTCGTCATATGGTAATTCTGCCGTGAAACGCAGAATCCTTGATGTACTCGACTGTGGCGAAGTGGCACCTGTCGTACTTTTCAGCGATGGTGATAATGAAGAAGCCGCATTTAATGGAGACAATTATATTATCTCCATTAAAAAGAGTGTGTTGTATTCCAGGCTTCCACGCTTCTTAAAGGATTTCAGAAAAAACAAGTCTGTAAACTTGAGAATGCTTTCTGGAGAACAACCTATAGCAGTAAAAATAAGTGAGCCAATAGCAAAGAATAACGTATTCAGTGAATTCTTCTCAAGAGTAAGTCTTGACTTGTCCCCAAATAAGGAAGATAACCCTAATTCGTCGTGTGTTATTTGTATAGGAAGAGAAGGAATGAATGCTGTTGCGTCCAAAATCGGGGAAATATTCATCAAGTTCAATGCCAATTCATTGCTTGGTGAAGATCAGCAATTGACAGACATTAAGATCCACGATTATTTGACATCAGGATTCCGACGGGAAGCTAAGGCCTTTGTATTAGACACAGATTCCGACCCGAGCCTCATGATGCTCTTAGCTATGCATATCAGGCTTACGGAAACCCTTCCGGGTAATAGCAGATACGCTCCAATCATTTTCATCTCGGATTTCCCGATGGAAAAGCTTATTGTTAAGAGTTCTTTCGCACAGATTTTTATGACGAATGGCGCCTACTTATGTCATCGCTCCGAGGTAGAGGGGAAAATTAGTACTACCCAACCTTTGGACGAAGCTTCATTCCAATCGGATTTTCTAGACAAGATTAATATTCCCGCTCCCAAAGGGAGCAATCATTCTCTGGCGAACCAATGGGGTGCCAGCCGACTGTATATGATAATCAGCGGCGAGAAGGCGAAAAAAGATGTATTCAAAGACTTTCAAGATATACATAAACGCCTATATTTTAAGTATATATGCCACAAAATACCTGCTAGCGGCCCTAATTCAAATCCGGAGAAACCAAAGTACCAGGTTCGAGGAGCTGCTGGGAAGCGAATTCTTCTTATTGACGACGAGGCAGAAAAGGGATGGATAAAATCATTGTCTCTCATATTCCCTTCTGCTCGTTTCAGCCCCAACGAAGATGTTATTGCAGAGACTGTTATGGATTACGACGGTTTTTCGGCTGGAGCAAAGAATATAATCGAAGAGAGAGATTACGACCTCATTTTGCTCGACCTTCGTCTTGGCGGAATCAGAGAAGATTTTGTCGTTGAACCGGAGCAGATGTCTGGATATAAGGTGTTGCAAAGAATAAAACAACTTAACAGGGGAAGACAAATCATAGTGCTGACTGCTTCCAATAAAGCATGGAATTTAAAGGCACTAATGAATGGTACGATGGGCGCTGACGGCTATTTTGTCAAGGAATCTCCGGAATACGAGTTTTCAGATGAACTATCTTCCGCAAACCTGCGGTCATTGATTAAAGACATTGAACGCTGTCTCAATCAGGGATACCTCAGGGAATTTTGGTCATTTATCCGCAACTTTGACCGATTGAGAGGGAACTTAGCTGGCGAAGTGAGGGCCCAATTGGAAATAGCATACAAAATGGCGGCCAAAGCAGAGACTGCAGATGACTTTCATTACGCATTTTTGGCTTTGTATCAATCCTTGGAAATTGTCACTTCGAAACTCACCGATTGGCTGATAGATACACAGGCTAAAGATTCAAAACTGCTATATCTCCCGGGAAACAGCTATGCAAAAGAGCTTGTGGCACCAGCGGACAAAGAAGTTATCTGGAGTTTCAAACCTTTGGCTTTTCACACAATCCCGAAAAACGGGATTTTTCCTCAGAAAGAGAAACTAGCTGCATTATACCTCCAAACTTGGGGCAAAAAAGATAATGGTATATTGTTTTTGATGGATCAACTGATTGCTATACGTAATGCCATCATCCATCCTGAAAACGCAAAACGCTTCGAAACAGTCGCGCCCATACGCGAAGGAACATTCCTGCATAATCCTTATTTCCGGAATGAATCGTATATTTTCGGGACACCGGTATTCAAAGCTTTATTCCGAGACGCCGCTTCGAAAGGCCTTCTCTTTTCAGATTCCAATGGACGCCCGGCTTTGCATATTGACGTGACGAATTCTCAGCTTGGTATCCGTATTCTTCTAGCATGCTTAAAAGACATATTACCTTTGATTGAGCAATGAACAACAAACTGAAACAACTCAGCGACGACCAAAAGAGGGCTGTTGTAGCCCTAGCTTGCCTGATTGAGGCACAAGGCAAAGGCGGACGGTTCAGAAGCAATGACCCGGAGATGGATATCATTATCCGAGACTGTTTCGATGACGATTGGATTGGTTCATGGAACAATGATTTTCGCCATGCTTATCT
>CAVDEO010000045.1:0-3984 GCA_963607915.1 bacterium | reverse complement strand
GGCGATGTATGCTGTCCACAATCAAGATGAATGTATTGGTATCGCTGCAGCGCTGGACATGGAGGCAAAATATGCTTTCAAGAATATGATGATTGATATCATCGGTGATAATGCCATGATGGTGCTTGCGGCTGCGTTTATTTACAAAAAGATTGGAATTCCGGCTTTTACCCCTCCAAAGGAGAGAGAGGCCCCGCGAGTGGAAAGGAATACGCAAGAAGAGGATGGCACATATGTCCTGGAAGATTCTTATTATCGTTTGGCAGAAGTGGGAGCTGTCCGTGGTGACAATGACAGAGTTTTCACAATGGTTGACGATGAAACGGGAGAAAGTTTTCAAGTGGGGGCCAACTACGATTATTGGTTAAGTGAAGGAATTTGTCCGGTAAATGGCGTTGTTGGCTATGTTAATCCGTACAGGAGTATTTCCACTCCCGAGGGGACCCTATGCTATTTAGTTTGTACGGGAAATCTTGTGGTCCCGGTTTTGGATTGGGGCCTTGAGAAGATTGACGAGTGGTCTTACAGAGAAAGGGTTCAGAATAATCGAATGATTTCCTGTGACAAAAACAGCAGACTATGTAATGCTCTTAGAGATATGGACAAACCGTCCGGCCCGACGACAAATAGGAAAAAAGAAGATGTGCCTACTGACAAACAAGTAATCCATTTTGTAGGGACAGTTCAACAACGAATTGAGGGCGGAGTCCCCTTCACACCGAGCTACATTGAAAGGCACATCAGTCTTACTTATACAAAAAGGGGGGCGGAGCTAAGGCTGGAGGTTGTCGGTGTCATGCAACCCCGTATTGCAAGGTTCAAGAACGACAACGGAAGAATCCTCACATATGAGGATACGACCAGACCATTTACATATTACGAGGTCGAAACGGAACCTGTCCACAACTCAATTGTCAGGATTTCGATCTTCCAAAAAAACGACAAATTCGAAGATATTGAGTATCGATACACCATAGACAGATAATATGACAGACGGCTGGAATGATAATTACTTGGATCAATTGACGAAACTAGGGATTTCTTGCTTGTACCATGTGACAGACAAGGATAATTTGCAATCTATCCTCAAAGAGCGTCGTCTTTCTTCGTGGAAGAAACTCTCTGAGGATGGCATTACCGTGCCACGACCCGGAGGAGATTCAATTACCCACCGACTTGATGCAAGGAATGGTGAGAGGGACAATTGCGTACACCTTTTTGCCACAAAACCAACAGAAGAATCCCTACGGTCAATATTGAACACTAAACGATTCAGCGAACTATGTGTACTATCTGTTTCTTTGAAATCCATTCGTCCTCACAAAGCTTCATTTTGGATTGGTGAGCCTTATTCGGGTGGAGAGCATATTGACAATGTTAGAGATTTAGCATTGAGGATAGAAGAAGATCCTTCTTGTCTTGCCCGCATTTCCGTGGATGTATACGAGGCCGTACATATTAATTACATCGGCGATATACCAGAAGATGTTTGGACACGTATCTCTGAGATTCATCCCACCGCCATAGTGTTTGTAATCGATCAGTCGTGTTCCATGGCGAGGGGCACCGATTTGGACAACGTGGATTACGACTACATCTCAGATCTGGTAGCACAAAGTGTCAATGCTCAAATCTTGAGTTTTTTAGAAAAGTGTATCAGTGAAGATGGTACTGTCAGTCATTTGTATGATATAGCTGTAATTGGATACGGGAACAATGTCTCACCGGCATGGAACGGAGATCTCTCAAATGAAGCATTCCACAGTCCTATGGAACTGATGTCACATGTTAAGGATAAAGATAATCAATTCAGATGGGTAGATGCTAAAGACAGCGACACAAGAGGACGATGCGATTTGGCGTTTGAATATGTTTATAACCTTTTGGCCGATTGGACATCAAAAGAAGAAAATCACTTTTCATACCCTCCAACAGTTATTCACATTTCTGACGGAGAAGTCAAACGAGATTATCAAGAGTCATTTCTCTTGAGCGCCGAGAAATTGAAATCCCTCCATACTGAAAATGGCAATGTTATCGTTTGGAATATCGGTTATCTGCCCGTGCGCTTCAAAGAACATGTTTTCCTTTCAGGAGAGGAACTACCAGCGTTAATCCGTTTCCCGGGCGGACTTGTTCTGTACGAAGCCTCCAGCTATCTGCCGGCAAGGTTTAAAGAAAAGGCGGCTGCATTCCATCGCAACAACCCTGAACTGGCCAGGAAAACGATGGGAGTCAATGTCAGAATACAGACACTTTTCGATGTGCTTCAGATGTGTGTATTGCCCGCTTAGACTTACCTTAAACGGAATGCTTGCTGAACCTTAAATCCATCTATGGCCTCACCAGCCTGTAGTTGGCCGAAATAGTAATGAAGAAAAGATTCAGTATGACTCGGATTAACCGCAAGCTGGTTATACCAATTCCGAGCAATATCCAAAGCCTCGTTCCCGAAAATGGGATAATACTGTGATATTATACTTGATGCATCTTTGAACACCTGATCTCTAATGGCTTCAGTTTCATCTTCAACCATCGCTGTTAAAGTGAAATACTTGTTTAAAGAAAAGGCAACGCAGGCAAGCTGATGGCCAACAATAGCCAAAGTCGCGGTGTTCTCCTTTAGTAATAGGCGATATTGGTTCGCTATGTCGTCAACGAATAAACTCTTAAAGCTAGGAATTCGTTGCCCGGGCGTGAACTCAATTCTCGGCATCCCATCAAAGGTAACGGTCTTACCGTAGAACTCAATTATACGGTCCGGCGAACTCATAGCGAACCTTATGTAACTGATTGTTCTGTTACTATAAAAAACATGGCATAGAATGGGTTCCAATGGATCTCCCTGTGCAAAAAATGGATTAAGGTACTGGAGCCGATCACCGAGATCAACGGAAACTCCGGAGTCGCTGATAGGGGAGAACGATGGCGCCTTGTACAACCTAAGTGAATCCGCTCCTTCAATGGCGGCTGCTATGCTATTGTTGGTTGCAGTCAAAGTTATTACTGCATTTGAGGGCCCCTGTGAAATACATTGACCACCCATCCATTCTTCAAATCTGTCTGCGACAAATTTTAAAGATTTATTTGCCAGAAAATTCATTGCTTATTTCTTCTATTTTACAAAATTAGTGAGTTTTTTATTCGATTCAATAATCTCCGAGATGTAAAATGAGCACACTTCCTTTGTACGAAATACCAATTCGCAATAGTATTATACTTTTGCATCATTGACAATCAAAAAATGACAGAGAAAAAGAAACAAAGAGGGACGATTACCCGTCCTGCTTTCGATGTGCTCGAAAAGGCTAGACAGGATGCAGAATTATATCTGAATCCATATGTGACGCCAGAGCACGTCTTGTTTCAGATGGAATCGGCAGGGGTGCTAAATCAGGTGCGGGAGAATAATACCCTGGATCCTTTTTATTTTCGTGAGAGACTTGGTTTATTCATATCTGCTTTGGGTTCAGTTGAGTTGACGTCCGAATACTCTCCACAAATATCAGACAATCTACGTTTTGCCATTGAGTATGCAATTGAAGAAGCCGTGCGTGAGGGGGGAAAGCCTGTCGGGTTGGATCACTTGTTATTGGGGATGGCTTATCAAAAAGATTCGTTGGCCGGATTCCTTCTAAGAAAACACCCCGAAGTCCTTCAGGGATTCGGGGTGAGCTTTCCATCTCCGGCAGATTGTCTGTTGTAGTATTAACAGTTCAGTCACTGCTCAAATAAACTGTCGTAATTGTCGCAAGCTTTTTTGAAAGCCGCCCAGTAGATTGACGGAGTTAATCAGCATATCCATATAAAAAGCCGGTTGTTTACTTAGTAAGCGTTCACTTCTCCGCCTTGCCCTATGAAAGATAGTGCGGACCTTTGCCTAAACGAAAAAATCAAGGCAAATGGAAACATCAAACAAACAGACAAATGAGACGACCGCCCAGACGGGCGTTGTGGATTACGCGGCGGCGCTGCGGCAGTACA
>CAVDEO010000044.1:8070-19252 GCA_963607915.1 bacterium | reverse complement strand
AAATATGATATTGAAATATTGCATCGAAAAATATGATGTTGAAATATTGCGACGAAAAAATATGATATCGAAAATATGGATACAAGAAAAATTCTCTTAATCGGAATCGTGTCGCTTGCGGCGTTGATTTCCGTCGATTCAAACGCCTGCAGCAACATTCTCGTGACGAAAGGGGCGAGCGCGGACGGGTCGAACATGATTTCGTATGCCGCTGACTCCCACCAGCTTTACGGCGAACTCTACTACCTCCGCGGCGGATTCTGGAAAGCGGGGACTATGAGGGACATTACGGACTGGGACACCGGGAAGTTTCTCGGACGGATTCCGCAGGCGGCGGTGACATACCAGAGGGTCGGGAACATGAACGAACACCAGCTGATTGTGGCGGAGACGACCTATGGCGGACGCACAGAACTCTGGGACTCGACGGGCGTGATGGACTATGGCTCATTGATATACATAGCTCTCGAACGGGCGGCGACGGCGCGGGAGGCGATTGAAGTCATCGTGTCGCTTGCCAATGAATACGGCTATTATTCCGAGGGCGAATCGTTCTCAATCGCCGACCGGGAGGAAGTCTGGGTGATGGACCTCATCGGCAAGGGGACGAAGATGGTGGACGGAGTGAATGTCCGCAAGGGGATTGTCTGGGTGGCGCGCAGAGTGCCGGACGGATACATCTGCGCCCACGCCAATCAGGCCCGCATCAGCACTTTCCCGCTCGACGACCCGGAGAACTGTCTCTATGCGCCGGACGTGATTTCTTTCGCCCGCGAGATGGGCTGGTTCGACGGCAGGGACAGCGAGTTCAGCTTCTGCGACACCTATGCGCCGCTCGATTTCAGCGGGATGAGAGCCTGCGAGTCGCGGGCCTGGTCGGCGTTCAACATACTCTGCAAGGGCAAGTTCACCTTCACCGATGAAAACGGGGCCGAAGTGACCCGCGATGCCGCCGACTACCTCGACTATGCGATGGGCTACGACAGAACGAAGCGTTTCCCGCTGTTCGTGAAACCTGCGGAGAAAGTCTCCGTGAAGGATGTCGCGGATGCGATGCGCGACCATTTCGAGGGTACGCCGATGGATATGACACAGGACATCGGAGCGGGCGGAAACGCGCTGCCGTACCGCTGGCGGCCGATGAGTTTCAAGGTCGACGGCAAGACCTACATCAACGAAAGGGCGATGGCAACCCAGCAGACGGGGTTCTGGTTCGTGGGACAGAGCCGCGGATGGCTGCCCGATGCCGTGGGCGGGGTGATATGGTTCGGCTGCGACGATGCCGCGACTTCCTGGCTCACCCCGATTTACACCAACACGCAGGAGATTCCGGAGTGCTTCCGGGAGGGCAACGGAGACATACTCCACTACTCCGCGACTTCGGCGTTCTGGATGTGCAACCGCGTGGCCAACGCCTGCTACAAGGCCTACAACATAATGGCCCCGACCGTGCGTTCCGCAATCGACTGCTGGGAGACGGAGCAGATTGCAAGGCTCGCCGAGAATGACGCGAAGGCTCTGGAGATATATAACCGTGAAATTCAGAAGAAACGGAAAGCCGTGAAACGGAACGACCGGAATCCGAAGGTCATAGACCCGCTTCCGCAGACAAAGGCCTTCGTGACGGAGTTCTCCGTGAACACGGCGCAGGAGATTTTCGGGAAATGGGTCGCGATGGAGGAGTTCCTGCTCGTGAAGTTCCTCGACGGCAATGTGAAGGCGCAGAATCCGGACGGCAGCTGGGTCACCAACGGCTTCTCCGACAAGATTCCGGACAAAATCGAGTGGCCGGGCTATACTGAGACTTGGAAACGGGCCGTCGCCCGCGACCACGGCTCCGTCGTCGAGGCGAAATAACGGGTGTAAACGCTTACTAAAAACAGAAACAGATGGCTAAACGATCAAGATTTTTACAGAACTGGCCCAAGCACCTGCTGCAGTGGGGCGTGCTGATTTCACTTGTGCTGGTGCTCACCGGCGTTGTCAAACTCGGAGCTGACAAGGCCGACCCGGAGGCGTGGTGTCCTATGGGCGGTCTGCAGGCTCTCGCGACTTTCCTTGCCAACAGCACGCTGCCCTGCTCGATGTCCTCGGTGCAGGTGATGATGGGAATCGTGCTCGCAGCGGCTGCTATGCTTTTCGCGAAGCTCTTCTGCGGCTATCTCTGCCCAGTCGGCACCGTGGAGGACTTTCTCTCGGGGCTGCGCAAGGGACTGGGATGGAAGAAGGGAATCTTCATCCGCAACGGAAGCGTTGCCGACAAGCTTCTGCGAATCCTGAAATATGCCCTGCTCTTCGTCGTCTTCTACTCGACCGTCACGGCAAGCGAACTCTTCTGCAAGAACTTCGACCCTTACTACGCCGTAGCCACGGGATTCAAAGGCGAGATAACACTCTGGATGGCAATCACCTCAGTGTCGCTCGTCGTTCTCGGGGGCTTCCTCACGGACCGTTTCTGGTGCCGCTGGATCTGCCCGCTCGGGGCGCTCTCCAACTCGCTCAAATACTGGGCGTGGGTGGTCGTGCTCTTCGGAACGGTGCTCGTGCTCGGGCTGTGCAAGGTCAGCGTGAACTGGGTGGCGGTGCTCGCCGTGTTCTGCGCGGTCGGCTACCTGCTTGAAATCCTCGTCCCGAACGGGGCATATCAGTCTCTCGCCGTCATCAAGGACGAAAGCCTTTGCAACCGCTGCAAGATGTGCACCCACCACTGCCCATATCACATAGCAGTCGACAAGTGCCGCAGCCGCGTCAGCCACGTGGACTGCACGCTCTGCGGAGAATGCTGCGCCTCCTGCCGGACAGGCGCGCTGCAAATCGGCGTGAACCAGCGTGCGAAGGGAGGCTTCCGGAAATATCTGCCGGCTCTTCTTGCCGTCGCCCTCACCGCCGCAGGCATCTGGGCTGGGACGAAGTTCGAGCTGCCTACCATAAACCTCAAATGGGGGATTGAACAGACGGATTCCACCGGAACCGTCGTGGCGCAGCTTGTTCCGCAGGAGAATCTCGAAACCGTCCACCTCGACGGTCTGCGCTCGGTCAAGTGCTACGGAAGTTCGATGGCGTTCAAGGCCAGACTCCAGAAGATTCCGGGAGTGCACGGGGTTAAGACATTCGTGCATCATCACAAGGCCGACGTGCTCATAGACAGGACCGTCCTTGACGAAGAAAAGCTCAAGGAGACGATTTTCACCCCGTCGATGTTCCGCATCTGGACTCCCGACCCGGCGAAGCTCGACTCCCTGAAAATCGTGACAATCCGCACCGAGAAGATGTACGACAAGGTTGACCTGAACTATCTCGGTCTCCAGATGCGCAACACCGGGAAGAGCATCTTCGGCCTTGAGTCGGAATTCGCCTGCCCGCTGATTGTCCGCGTCTATATGAGTCCGGACGAAACCGCCGACGAGCGGTGGTTCAAGGAAATCGTGGAGATGAAGATGCTCAGTATGCCGGTTCACGGCGGCGGGACGAAGGACACCCCGGTGGATTACAAGTTCGTGGAGATGGAACCGGGATTCGGAATGATCGGCATAAGCGACTACCTCCACCGCATATTCGACAACACATCGGCGTTCACCGCGGAGTTTCCGACACGCGTGGCCGAATATGAGGGCAGGCCGCAGTTCATCTACGAGATTCCCGACCGGAACTACGAGAAACCGATAGTCCGCCGCACAATGCCTTTCGTCAGCAACCATCTTTCGAAGGAGGAGGGGATAATCGGGGTATATACCCGTCTCAACAGGGAGCTTGTGCCGTCAATCCAAATCCGCTACGCCGCCCCGATGACAGCAGACCGCATATGGGAACTCCTCAACGAGGAGAAATGGACCATCACCTATTCAAAGGACGATGTCCGCGAAGTCCCGGCGAAGATGAAATTTCAGGAAAAAGGGATATCGTATGGATATATGAAGTGCATGTTCCGGTCAGAATGAAAAAAATCGCAGTCATATTATTGTTCGCGCTGATGGCAGTGCTGACGCCTGTCCGGGCATCGGCACAGCGGCACTCTATTTCCGGAACGGTCATCGACTCCAAGAACGGTGAAGCCGTCGCCGGCGCGGCAGTCAACATCGAAGACCTCGGGCTGTGGGCCATCTGCGAGAACGACGGCCGGTTCTCCCTGCCTGATGTCAAGCCGGGAAGATATACCCTTCTGTTCTCCTGCCTCGGCTATGTGGACAGGGAACTGACCGTCACCGTAAACCGCGACATTGACAACCTCAAGGTGAAGATGGATCTCAACACCCTCGCAATCAAGGGAGTCACGGTCACGGCAGAAAGGGACAGGGACGGGCTGAACACCTCCCTACGTTTCGGGGCGAACGCCCTCGAGCATCTCCAGATGTCGAACATCGCCGACATCGGCGCTCTGCTTCCCGGCGGAAAGACGGTCAATCCCGACCTCACCGCAGACAATGTGCTGTCGCTCAGGGACGGAGGTCTCAGCGCGGGGAACGCCGCTTTCGGAACCGCCCTCGAGGTGGACGGAGTGAGAGTCGGGAACAACGCATCTTTCGGAACTATGTCCGGAACGGGGACGAGGAACATATCCACTGAAAATGTCCAGTCGATAGAAATCATCACGGGAGTTCCGTCGGCCGAATATGGCGACCTGAACAGCGGAATGGTGAAAGTCCACACCCGCAAGGGGCGCACTCCCCTCAACGTGACTTTCGCGGTGAATCCACGGACCTATCAGGCGTCAGCCTCCAAAGGCATAGACCTGCAGAAAAACAGGGGTGTCCTCAACATCAGCGGGGAATGGGCGCGGGCGACGACGAAACTCTCCTCACCCTACTCGTCCTACTCGAGAACCGGATTTTCGGCATCCTACAGCAAAACATTCCGCGATGTCCTGAAATTCGAGGCCGGAGCGTCGGGGAACATCGGCGGGATGAACACGAAAAACGACCCGGATGCCTATGTCGGAACCTGGGAAAAGGGGCGGGACAATGTCTTCAGAGCCAACACCTCGCTGACATATCTTCTCAACAGGGCGTGGATCACGAACCTGAAGTTCGACGCTTCCGTGAACTACAACGACAAACTCTCACAGAGCCACCTCTATTCCTCATCGGCCTCCAACCTGCCCGCCGTACACTCCGAGACGGAAGGATACTGGCTCGCCACGAGGCTTCCGCTGTCATATTTCTCGGACAAAATCGTGGATTCGAAAGAGCTTGACTATGCCGCCTCTCTCAAATATGAATGGTTCGTGAAAAAGGGCGGAATCACGAGCAAGCTGAAGGCCGGAGTGCAGTGGAAGGCGAACGGCAATGCCGGAGAGGGCGAATACTACCTCGACCCCTCCCTCGCCCCTAACGGCTACCGTCCGAGACCCTACAGCCAGTACCCGTATATGCACAATCTGGCTCTCTATGCGGAGGAGAACCTGACTCTTCCGGTCGGAAGCACGAAACTCCAGCTGTCCGCAGGTCTCAGACTCGAGAACGTGTTCGTGAAGAACACGGAATACAAGAATGTCAGCAGCCTCTCGCCGAGGTTCAACGCGAAATGGGAGTTCACCGACGGGCTCTCCCTGCGTGCCGGCTGGGGGATAAGCGAGAAACTGCCCTCATTCTACATACTCTACCCCGTGCAGAACTACCGCGACATCCAGACTTTCGGATTCTCCCACGGCGACCAGAGTTCTTATGTCTATTACACTCAGCCATATACGCTTCTGTACAACAGCGACCTGAAGTGGCAGAAGAACTACAGCACGGAACTGGGTCTGGAGGCATATTTCTGGAACACCTCAGTCTCCCTGGTGGGATTCTACAACAAGACCCGCTCCTCATACACCTACCGCAGCCTCTACACTCCGTTCTCATACAACATAATGTCCATCCCTGACGGATACACGGTTCCCGACAATCCTCAGATTATGGTCGACAGCCAGACGGGTACGGTCTATATGAGAGCTTCGGACACCGATTACTGGACGGCTATGGACACGAAAGTCACCGACATAACCTTCGTCGAATCTCAGCTTCCTTCCAACGGGGCGGACATACACAGGGCCGGGGCGGAGCTGATTGTGGATTTTCCGGAAATAGCCCCGCTGCGCACGAAATTCCGTCTGGACGCGAACTATGCGTTCACCCGCTATGCCGATGAAACGCTGACTTATGTCTATCAGTCCGGTTTGTCGCACACGTCGAAAAAGAACCGTTCCTATCAATATGTCGGAATCTATCCGAGCGGAGGCAGCACCTCCGGCACCTCGAACGGAAAGGAGACGCACTCTCTGGACGCGAATCTCACGGCGATAACCCACATCCCGGAAGCGAGGATAATCATCACCTGCCGTCTTGAGGCTTCGCTGCTCCAGCGTTCCCGCAACCTTTCTCTCTACAACGGGGCGGAATATGCCTACAATTTCACTTCCGACAAGACGCAGCCTTCCGGAGGGAGCATCTATGACGGGAACAGCTACACAGCCATCCGACCCGTGAAATATATGGACGAGACCGGAGCGGTGCACGACTTCACGGATGCCGAGGCGGCGGACTCCGAATTCGCAAACCTGATACTCCAGTCCGGCAACGCCTACACTTTCGCTCAGGACGGCTACGGGGCGTATCTCTCAGCGAACCTCAGCGTTACTAAGGAGATAGGCGACCACGTCTCGCTGTCCTTCTTCGCCAACAACTTCACAAACTCGAGGATGTATGTCACCTCGATGGCGACCGGCGTCAGCGCCATATTCACTCCGTCGTTCTACTACGGACTCACCTGCAGACTGAAATTCTGAAAATGAAAAAGGCAATTGTCATATCTGTTCTGACCGCCGTTCTGGCATCGGCTTTCGGAGGATGCGTGAATCTCAAGGAAGTGAATCCCTACAAGGACACCCTTGTTGAGGTGACCGTCCGGCCGGAATACCCGGAAGGCTTCCCGGAAGACGAGAAAGCCGGAATCGAACTGAAGTTTACGGAAAGGAATCTGAACCGCAGCTACATCGTTCTGACCGGTTCAGACGGCACGGGGAAGGCGTGGCTGCCATACGGAAGCTACCGTCTCGTGATGAGCCACCGCAGCGGCACAAGTGTGTTCAACGCCTCTGTGGACCGCATAATCCTCAACGGGGATAACTCCGGAGAAGACGGGATGGCCATCTCGTTCCCTGTCCAGGCTTCGAAGGGCGGAGTCATCGTGTTCAAGGAAATCTACAGCGGAGGATGCACGAAATACCCGGAACAGGGGAACTATGCTTCTGATTCCTATGTGATTCTGCACAACAATTCGACAGAAGTCCAATATCTCGACGGGCTGTGCTTCGGCACGCTCGACCCCTACCGTTCCGTGGCGGGGAATGTCTGGGTGGACACCGACCCCGAAACCGGAGAGTCCGTGTTTCAGGATTTCATCCCGATCATACAGGCCATCTGGCAGTTCGGCGGGAGCGGTACTGACTTCCCGCTCGAGAGCGGAGAGGACGCGGTGCTCGCGGTGTACGGGGCGATAGACCACGCGGCGAAATATCCCCAGTCCGTGAATCTCAACAAAGCGGACTATTTCGTGTGCTACAACACCACCTACTTCCCGAATCCCACCTATCATCCCGCACCGGGCAACAACATCCGTCAGGACCATATACTCGAGGTTCTCATAAAGGTCGGAACCGCGAACGCCTACACCTTCGCACAGGCCTCGCCCGCAACGGTGATTTTCCGTCCGACGGACGGCACGGACATCAGGGATTTCCTCGCCGATGCCTCCAACATCATCCAAAAACCCGGCTCGAAAGTCGACAGGATTGTGAAAATTCCTCCGGGGTGGGTTCTGGACGGTGTCGAGGTCTTTGAAAAAGGGGCTGCCAACAAGAAGAGGATAATGCCGGAGATAGACGCAGGAGCCGTGGAGTTCTCCGGCCCGTACTACGGACACACCCTGTTCCGCAGGACAGACACCGAGGCGAGCGAGGAACTCGGATATGAGGTTCTCTGCGACACGAACAACTCCTCGGAAGATTTTTATGAACGCGAACAGCAGTCACTGCACGAATAAGCTTATGGACAGATTCATCAAAATATCGGTCATATCGTGCTGCGTGCTCCTCTGCTGTGCATCGCGGACGGCCGCACAGACCTACGGCATCGTGGAGCGGCGCAATTTCTGGAACGGCGGCGGCAATGTCAACGGGCTGCTAGCTGACTCGCTCTCCGTGTCCTATGCGGAGATTTCAGGCTCTTTCGAGAGCGGCGGCTACCGCGAAGTCAGTTCTTCGGATTATCAGTGGAGCGCGGGAGTCCGGACCGCGACCATCACCCATCTTGAGAAATTCTCCCTCATCGGGAAGTTCGCGTTCTCCGACACTGAAAGCTACGGGGTCTGCGGCTCGATGTCCGCCCGCCCGGGTTACTATCCGATTGAGGTCTACGAGTTCACACCGGGACGCAAGACCCGCCAGATTTATTCAATGACAGGCGGCATCGCAGTGCCGTTGAAAGGGGGATGGAGCGTCGGCGGGAAGATGGACTTCGAGGCTCAGAACTACACCAAACGCAAGGATATCCGTCACACGGACTATCTTCTCGACCTCAGTTTCGCTCCGGCTCTGAGATGGCAGGGGGACGGGCTGAGCGCGGGAGTCTCATACCTTTTCTCCAAGAACTCCGAAACCGTCACGGCCGAGGAACTCGGCATCACTTCCGGAGTCTACTATGCTTTTCTCGACAAGGGACTTATGTACGGAGTCTATGACCTCTGGGACAATTCTTCCGTTCACTTGAAGGAATCCGGCGTCAACGGATTTCCGAACAAGGAAATCACGAACGGCGGCGCGGTGCAGGTTCAGTGGAGAAAGTTCTATGCCGATGCGGAGTTTGCAGGTCACCACGGGGAGAGCGGAGAAAAACAGAAGGTCTACAACAACTTCAGGGGCTGGTCGGCACGCGGCCGTCTGAACTGGAATTCGGGGCGGCACTATTTCCGCAGATGGTGGAATTTCCGCACTCAGGACAATTACGAGAACATACTCGAGAGCGTGACCGAAAACGGAGTCACGAACACGGTGAAATACGGCTCAAACAAGATTCTGACCCGACAGAATTTCTCGACCGGTCTGGAATGGGAGACGCTCACCCCGGACTGGGGGTACTGGAGGGTCGGAGCGGAATGGACTCAGACGAGGTTTGTCTCCTCGACGGCGTTCCCCTACATTGCGACTCGCAGAACGGATGTCGTCCGCGCATACGCCGCCTTTCTGCTCAAATTCGGTCCTGTGGACTGGAGAATGGGGGCGGAAGTCTCGAAGGGCTGGATTGACGAAGCTATGATGACGGCGGAGTCGTCCGTCAAAGCCGGCGATGAACCGTTCAGACTCGAAGAATACTATGTATGGATGACCGATTATCAGAGAAAGGCCAAGGGCGTGATTGATTTGTCGTTGAGGTACAATTTCAGATTCGGTCTGTACATCGACGCAAGCTTCCGCATCGTTTCCGGTTTCAGGAAAAACGTGAGCAGCCACTTCGGCGGCGCACGCTGCACGGAGGTCCTCAGTCTCGGGTATGATTTTTAGACCACCAAGGATAAAATTATCCTGTTACGCTGGGGTCATCTCTACACGGTGGGCACTGACGGCGTCCCCATCGAAATTTTCCTCACCGCCAATCCGGATGATTTGTTCTGACGCAATGTCAGGCGCAACATCGACAACTATAACCTGGATGTCATCAAAAACACATTACAATGAAACGGATAATTTTAGTACTCGCGCTTATGGTGTCACCGCTGCTGCCGGCGTCGGCGGACGAGGGGATGTGGATGATAAACGCGATTGACAGGGCTTTGGAGAAGGATATGAAAGCCCGGGGACTCAGGCTCGGGGCGCGGGAGATTTATGACGCGGACGCGGCGGGGACGACTCTGAGCGACGCTGTGGTGGCGCTGGATTTCTCCTGCACGGGAAGCATAATCTCCGACGAGGGGCTTCTGATTACGAACCACCACTGCGCCTATGCGGATGTCCACAGCATCAGCACGCCGCAGCGGAATTTTCTTGAGGACGGGTTCTGGGCGCTCAGGAGCGAGGACGAACGGCATATCCCCGGTAAGAAAGTATATTTCCTGAAAAAAGTCATCGACGTCACGGAGGAAGTCAAGGCTCTGGAGGAGAAGTTCCGCTCGGAGGGCAAGGCATTCGGAATCAGGAAGATAAGCTGGGAAGTCGAGAAAAGATACAATCGGGAATATCCGGAATATGAGGCGAGTCTCGCTTCGATGTGGGCCGGAGAGAAATATTACCTGTCCTTGTATGTGGTTTACAGCGACATACGCCTTGTCGCCGCGCCTCCTGTTTCGATTGCGGCTTTCGGCGGAGATGCTGACAATTGGGAATGGCCTCAGCACAAATGCGATTTCGCGATGTATCGGGTCTATGCCGGGGCGGACGGAAAGCCTGCGGAATATTCTGCTGACAACGTGCCTCTGAAACCCCTGCGGAAGCTGAAGATTTCGTTGAAGGGATATAAGCCCGGGGATTTCAATATGGTGATAGGCTTTCCGGGACGTACTGACCGCTGGTCAAGCTCGTTCAAGCTGACGGAACAAAAGGATGTGACTCTGCCGGTGTCGAACGAAGTGCGGGGAGGACAGATGGAGATTGCCCGCAGGTGGATGGATGCCGACCCTCAGGTGCGGCTGAAGTATGCCGACTGGTATTTCGGGCTGAGCAATGTGCAGGAACTCAATGAGGGGGAGGTGCAGTGCTACGACAGGTTCGACGTGGCGGCGGACAAGCGGGCGCAGGAGGCGGAACTCGCGGAATGGATTGCCGCTTCTCCGGAACGGACGGAGAAGTGGGGATGCCTTCTGGAGGCGCTCGATGCGAAATACAGGGCCGTGGCGGATGTGGAACGGAACCGCTGTCTGTTCCGCGAGACTCTTGTGCGGGGGAGCAGGATGTCGCTGATTGCGGCACGGCTGAAGAACTCGCGCAACGGGCTGAAATCCGTCATTCCTGTCTACAGGGAGATTGACCTCAGGGTCGAGAAAGAGCTTTTCGCATTCTCGGCGGAGATGTTCCTGCGCAATGTAGACAGGGAGTATTGGTCTGATTTCCAGAAGGATGTCGCGGCACATTTCACGGACGGCACCACGGGAGCGGTGGACTATGCCGCGCTGACGGACTCGCTCTGGAACGGGAGCTGCCTCACCAAAGGTTTTC
>CAVDEO010000044.1:0-7582 GCA_963607915.1 bacterium | reverse complement strand
GAAGCCTTCCCGGTGAATTTCATAAACGACTGTGACATAACGGGCGGAAACTCCGGCTCACCAGTCCTCAACGCACGGGGAGAACTCATAGGACTCGCCTTCGACGGGAACAAGGAGTCCCTCGCGAGCGACGCCTCCTACACCCCGGGATACAACAAATGCGTCTGCGTCGACATCCGCTACATCCTCTTCACCCTCGACCGCTACGCCCGCCTCGACCGCATCATCGCCGAACTTGGATTTTAGCGCACCATGGAAGCACCGCGCCACGGCTTCACGGGACGGGACTCTAAAAATCCGAAATTTCGACAATGTGGTTGAGGATGGCGTAGACCGTGAGGCCCGCGATGGAATTGATGCCGGTCTTGCGGGCTATGTTCTTGCGGTGGGTGACGACGGTGTTGACGGATATGAACAGGTCGTCGGCGATTTCCTTGTTGGTCTTGCCGTGGGCCACCGCGGCGAGGATTTCCTTTTCGCGGTTGGAAAGTACGTCGGAGTCGTCATCGTCGTCCTGAGGGGCCTCTCCGTCCAGAAGGCTTGTCACAAGCGGGTTGAACAGTTTTTCCTCGACCCTCATATGGTTGCGCATGTCCGTCTCCATGGCGAGGAGATGGTTCAGCATGCTGTAGCGCGAGGCGTTCTCCCCGTTGTCCGGAAGATACTTTATCACAATATTCTTCAGGTCGTCCAGCTTTTCGAGGAACTGGCTGTGGCTCTCCTCCGATTCGGCCTCATAGTTCCCGCTTCCGATGCTGCTGAATATCCTCTCCTCATGCTCGAAATGCTCATTGAGTTTTTCGACGAGTTCATCGAAAAACTTGTTCAGGGCATCCGCAAATGATGTCCCCACATCACCGAGCATTGTGTGTATGAGTCCGTGGAGGTGGGGTACCGACACCTCGGAATAGTGTTGGTGCGAGGTTCGGATATAGTCCGCGAGAAGGGCGATTTCGCTCCGTCCGAGTTGTGAGAGGTTCGGGGAATATTCTGGATTTGAGAAAACGTTGGATATTTCGACGAACAGGTTGACGGGAAATGAATGTTTGCTGCAGACCTCCGCAATTGTCGTGTCTCCGAATCCGAGTCTGAAATGCAGCCGTTCGAGAACCGAGAGCATCCTGTTGTCCGAAAGGATGTCCGCCATTTTCATATTTTTCGAGATAGAAAATCCGTCATTCATAATCATTTCGTATGCGTGGTGGTTGTACCGGTGAAGCCCGGCTTCTTCAGGGACTGCAAATATACTCATTTCGAGCGACATTCGCTTCTGGCAAGCCTGTTTCAGACGGCACTTGCTTCAGACGACGCCGAGAGTCGCGATGCTGATGCGGACTGACGGCCCGAAGAAATCGTGCAGCGGCCGCCAGCAGTTGTAGAGCGTCGACCCCGTGGTGAATACGTCGTCAACGATAAGGATATGCCTGACGGTTGCGGAATTCCGTTCTCCGCCCCTGACAGCGAACGCGCCACGGACATTGAGTGTCTTCGCCTCGATGTCGAGTCTCGTCTGGGACGATGTCCGCCGCCGGCGTGTCAGAATGTCCGTCCGCAGCCTCGCCCCGAGTGCTTTTGCCATTTCCGCCGCTATGACCTCGGCCTGATTGTACCCGCGCCGGAGCAGCCTGGTCCAGTGGAGCGGAACCGGAATCACCGTATCGACATCCGAAAACCACTCCGCCATCCGCGCCCTCGCTCCGAGCATAGAGGCGAAAAACCGCCCCTCACGGATGTCGCGTGAGTATTTCAGGCGATATGTTATATTCCTGTATCCCCCGCTCTTCCCTCCATTTCCGCTGTTTCCGTCCTCTCCTTTTTTCGCGAAATCAAAGAGTGCGACGGCATCGACGTACCTTGAGAAACAGTCCGCCGTCGGAGTCTCACTCTCCTGGGATGTCGAACCGCGGCATTCCGCTTCCGGGGATATGCGTTCACCCGAATCGTCCGACAGAAGCTCCCACGCTTCCCCGGACTCGTACCCGGCAATCAGTGCATTGAACTTCTCCGCCATGGGGTTGCGGCGGACAAGCCAGTCGAGAGTCAGTGGCATGTCCGCCAGACAGTTCAGGCAGATGTGCCGTTCGCTGCGCCCCAGTTCCTCCCCGCAGACGCAGCAGAGCCTCGGCAGAAAGAGATCCGCCAAAGCTGTCAGCAATGCATGGCTCCGCATACATCAATCACCTGCCCGCTCACATAAGAGGAAAGGTCGCTCGCAAGGAACAGCGCCACCTTGGCCACCTCCTCGGGAGTGCCGCCGCGACGCAGCGGAATCGTCTTCTCCCAAGCCTTGCGGACATCCTCCGGCATCGCCTCCGTCATATCCGAGATTATGAATCCGGGAGCGATGCAGTTCGCGCGTATGCCCCTCGGCCCCATCTCCTTCGCGATGGATTTCGCAAGAGCAATCATCCCGGCCTTGGAGGCGGAGTAGTTGCACTGTCCGGCATTCCCGGCCTCGCCGACCACGGACGACATGTTTATGATGCTGCCTCCGCGCTGAGCCATCATCACAGGGGAGCAGGCGTGGATGTAGTTGAACGCGGACTTGAGGTTCACCGTCAGCACAGCATCCCACTGCGCTTCGGTCATCCGCAGCATCAGCCCGTCCTTGGTGATGCCGGCATTGTTCACGAGAATGTCGATGCGTCCGAAATCCTCCTTGATACGGTTCACAACTTCGTGCGCCTGCTCAAAGTCGGCTGCATTCGATGCATAAGCCTTGACCTTCACTCCGAAAGCCTCAAGTTCCTTGGCGGTCTGCTCCGCCACTTCGTTGATTTCAAGGTCGGTGAACGCGATGTCAGCGCCCTCCTCCGCAAATTTCAGAGCCACCGCCTTGCCTATCCCTTTCGCCGCGCCGGTAATCAGCGCCACCTTATCGTTTAACAGTCCCATAATCCTGATAATATTTCCATATGTCCGATATTCCCGGCGACCGCCCGAAGTTTTGACAGCCACCGATTCCGCTAATTTAGGGTCTCTTCCTCACTTTTACAAATATATTTCTTACCTTTGTGATTCCGCAAAAGGAAGAAAAGGCGGCAGAATGCCTTTCTGAGATTTGTCGGAGGCAGCTTTGGTGGTGGAATTGGTAGACACGCGGGACTTAAAATCCCGTGGGCAGAAATGTCCGTACGGGTTCGATTCCCGTCCGAAGCACGGTGTCTGCTTTTTGCGGGCTGAAGTCCCGCAGCATCGACGGATGGGCTCAGGCTTGAGTATTGCTGGCAGGATTAACTTTCCATAATTTAATTTCCGTTCTTACATCCGGGACAGGAGGGAGGAGCGGTAGCTGTCGCCGACCGGGAGGGACTTGCCGCCGTCCATCAGCACCATTCCGTTGCTCAGTTCGACGACCTTGCCGAGATTGATGACATAGGAGCGGTGGATGCGGATGAAACGGCCGGACGGGAGCTTTTCGAGAAGCTTCGGGAAGCTCATCAGAACCACTTTCGGCATCGGCTCGCTCTTGAGGTGGATTTTCAGATACTCGCTCATACTCTCGACATAGATAATGTCCGCGACCTCCACCTTTATGATTTTGTAGTCCGCCTTGAAGAACACGAACTCGCTTTCCTGCGCCGGTTTCCCCGCCGCGTCAAGAAGTTCCATCCGCGTCCTGACCTTTTCCGCCGAGGCGAGGAACTCCCCGAGCGTGAATGGCTTGAGCAGGTAATCGACCGCATCGACCTTGAACCCCTCAACGGCATATTCGGAATAGGCTGTGGTGAAGACGGTCAGCGGCGGGTTGTGCAGGCTGCGCACTAGTTCAATTCCGGAGAGATCCGGCATATTTATGTCTATGAACATCGCGTCCATCGCATTCTCTTCGAGAAAACTGCGGGCCTGGAGCGCGTTTGTGAACGATGCCGCGAGTTCGAGGAACGGCACCTGTGATATGTATTTCGTGAGCTGTCCGAGCGCAAGCGGCTCGTCATCCACGGCAATGACTCTTATCATTTCAAGATTCGCAAACTTGTTGTTGTATAAACTAAACTTATCTCTCCAATTGCTCTCTCAGAACGGCTCACTGGCCGCAACTTTCATTCCCGCCCATTCCGAGTGTCCCCGCCATCCGTCTCCGGTTCGACCGGAAGGACAATCAGGACATCATATTCTTTCTCTTTCCTTTCTATATGGAGCAGGTATCTGTCCCCGTAGAGCAGAGAGAGCCTTTTCTCTATGTTTTCCAGCCCCACGCCACCGCTGACCTCACCGGCGCTGCGTTTCGCCGCGTTCTGCGCCTCGTCCCGGAGTCCGAGACCCGAAGACGGTGACGGTTTCCCCCCGGCCCATGGTCTCCCGGCCTCCGGCTCCCCGATTTCCGGTCCCCCGATTCCCGGATTCCCTGCCCCGGGCGCGAGACTGTTGACGCATCTGAAAACCACCTTCCCGCTCTCGACAGAGACAGAGACGCTTATGAAACTCTCACCCCCGCTGCTTACGCCGTGTTTGAAAGCGTTTTCGACGATTGTGGACATCAGAAGAGGAGGCACCTGCGCCGTCACCGGCCCGTCCGGGAACTTGCAGTCGATGCGGACATTCTCCGTGTAGCGCAGACGCATCAGATAGATGTAGTGCCGCAGGAAGTCAATCTCCCGGAAGAGATCCGCCGTCGGCGCGCTGCTGTCGTAGAGCACATGCCGCATCAGCCGTGAAAGTTCCACTATGCTTTCCTTCGCCTTTTCGGGGGACAGGTCCACGAGAGCGTGGATATTGTTCAGCGTGTTCATAAAGAAATGGGGGCTGATCTGATACCTCAGGCTCTCCAGACGGTACTGCAGATTCTCTTTCTCAAGGTTCTCCAGACGGTGCTTTTCCCGCGAATAGCTTATGTAATATTTCCACCCGAGATTGGCCGCGAGCATCATCGCGGCAAGGAATATCTTAAAAATTTCGGGATCCAGCGGGTGTGTACCCTCCGCCCTGCGTCCCGGCGGCTCTTTGACCCCGCTGTCTCCTTTCATCGGAGGCTCTTTCCGATCTCCATCCCATTCCCTCGGCTCCGGGGGTTCAGGCGGCCGTCTGTTTTCAAAATGTTCAGTGTCAGGAAGTCCCGGATTAAAATGCTCTGGCTCAATGCGCCCCGGCCGCCCCGGGCTGTCGAAACACAGTATATATGCTGAGAAGAAACCGAGCAGGGCGAGGGTGCAGATGAGATAGGGGACGGCCTTCTTCCTGTTCACGAGCATAGGGGCGAGCAGGAAGTCGTGTACGGCGAAGATGATGAGAAACGGAATGGTCGGGAGCAGCATCCTGCGGAAAAAGAAGGGCCAGAAACCCGACTGGACGGAATAGACGCGAATGTCATACAGGGCGACGACCGCTTCGATGAGTATTATCGCAGTCCACAGCACCGCCCCGAGCAGCAGGTCTCTATGTCTTGCGGCAAACGCCGCAAACTTTTTCCGGGCATCCGATGTCATATTCCGCTTCTGCATATCCATATTTCCCGTATTCGCAAATGTTTGATTGTCTATGTTTTGACTTTCCGTCTCCCCGGACGGCGCCATCGATTCAGACGATGCAAAATTAGCATATTGTTTCCATTCGGAGAGACCCGTTCGCTGAAGAAATCGGGGCGTTCATTGAAAAATTGCGCCACATTCGCGCCCCGTACTCCTAAATTTGAAACCGGTTAACGGGCAGCGCCCTTGTGCGCCGGGAATTTCCGGGAGTGAAGCTCTGTGCGCAGGGTCTGCCGAAAGAGCGTATAATATGAAAAGGTATCATTACATTGCTATGCTTCTGATGCTTTCGGCGTGCAGCGGAAATCAGATTACGGTGACACAGGACCCGATTACGGAAGATGTTGATGACGACGGCGGAATCACAGTCGTTGACGGAACCGTGGAAATAACGTTCTCGGATAGCGGGGCGAAGGTGAGCGGCTGGTCAGACGAATACGGAACTTCGGCGATTGACGGGAACGACGTCACGCTCGTCAACACTTCCGAGCAGTGTCTGACCTACAAACTCAGCGGAACGGCATCCGACGGATTCTTCAAGCTCTACAGCGATGCCAAACAGGTAATCTGCCTGAATGGAGTGAATCTGACCAATCCGGGAGGAGCCGCAATCAATAACCAGAGCCACAAATACACTTCAGTTGTCGTAAGCGGGACAAACTCGCTTGCCGACGGCTCCACCGATTCTTCGGGCAACTATTCCGATGAAACGGATGACGAGGACATGAAGGCCGCGTTCTTCAGCGAAGGACAGCTGGTTTTCAGCGGTGACGGGAGTCTCACCGTGACGGCGACAGGCAAGGCCGGCATAACCAGCGACGACTATGTCAGCATCACCGAGACCCCGACAATCACCGTCACCTCCAAATCCGGACACGGAATCCGTGGCAAGGATAAAGTCCAGATTGAGGGCGGCACGACAGCGATTACAGTCTCCGGGACGGGTAAGAAGGGAGTCACCACTGACGGGAACTACTACCAGTCGGCGGGCAGCGTGACAATCACTTCGACCAGCGCGGCCGGAACCGTGGACGGGGAACTGACCGGAGCATCCGGAATCAAGGCGGATACGGCGTTCGCGATTGAGGGAGGAACGATTGACATCAGCGTGAGCGGCACGGGGGCCAAGGGCATCAACTGCGACGGCGACGGCCACTTCATCGGAGGGACGGTGACCGTCACGGCCACAGGCTCCAATTACGGCAGCAGCGGCCAGGGAGGCTGGGGCGGCCCCGGAGGCTCTTCAAGCACTTCCAATTCCAAGGCTGCCAAGGGGATAAAGTTCGACGGGAATCTCATTTTCTCCGGAGCGGAAGTCACGGCCAAGGCAAGTTCTCACGAGGCCATAGAGGCCAAGGGGACAATCACCATCTCAGCCGGCAGCATCAACGCGACTTCGAGCGACGACGCAATCAATTCCGGAGGCGATATGACCATAACGGGAGGAGATGTCTATGCGTATTCTTCAGGAAACGACGGACTTGACGCGAACGGGAATATGTACATTCAGGGAGGATATGTCTATGCTGTCGGCAGCGGCAGCCCGGAGGTGGCTCTGGACGCGAACACCGAGTCCAACTACAAGCTCTACATCAGCGGAGGCTCTCTCGTGGCCTTCGGAGGAATCGAGTCCGGAGCGAGCATAACCCAGCCGGTGATTACTGTCAGCAGCTGGACGGCGAACGCCGAGTACAGCCTTTACAACGGAGACACTCTCCTGCTGTCATTCAAATCTCCTTCAAACAGCAATGTCGGCAGTATGGTGCTCTCCCACGCGAGCCTTGTCAGCGGCAGCAGCTACACTCTCAAATGCGGTTCCTCAAGCACAAGCGTCACGGCATCGAACAGTTCTCAGGACGGAGGCGGCAATCCGGGTGGCGGCGGAGGACAGCCGGGAGGTGGCGGCGGCAATCCGGGCGGCGGCCCGGGAGGGCGCTGATGTGACGGGCTGATTCTACGGATCTCGATTCGGTGAACATCGATATGACGGACGCATTGAATCATATAGGTATATATAGATATAAAGTATATGAAAACGAAAATCATACTCGCGGCGCTCGCCCTTTCGGCATTCGGCGGTTTCGGGCTGGCGGCGCAGGAAAAGACGGAGGACA
>CAVDEO010000043.1:0-19510 GCA_963607915.1 bacterium | reverse complement strand
TCGCGAGGAAGAGCCGCCCATGAATCTATGCAGCCGAGTCCCGCCTGGACGAGGTCGAAATTCACCCATGTATCTCCCTCGGAACGCTGATTCTCGAAAGCGAGAGCCTTGAGCTGCAGGGAGTGGCGCGGAGCGCTCTTGAGTATGTCAATCTGTTCGGTAGAGAACGGAAGCGCGGAGGCGGAGAACGGCGCGTCGGAAGAAATCTCGAAGCCGGTGCCGTTGTCGTTCAGGACGCGGAACCACTTGAGCGCGGTCTTGGTGCCTGATTCCTGCGGGCGTACATAGCCGTAGTGATACTGATCCTCGACCCTCTGGGAATACAGACCCATAAGGGCTGCGGAGTTGCGGTCGGAGTAATTCTCGAAAGGTCCCTTGCCGAAGAACTCCACTGTGGAGAACTCGCCCGGCATCGCGAGGCGCATCCCGAAGCGGCCGAGAATCGGAGCCTCGGAGAGCTTGCCCGCATCCTTGAGGGATTCGCTTACGGCAACCGTCCCGTCGCCATATATGTCATAAGTCACCACAATCTTCGCGAAATCTCCGAGAGGGACATATTCGGTCACGACCCGGACAAAGTCCCCCTCATCCTCGAAACTGAACGAAGCGGCGCTGTACTCCGCGTCCCTCCAGAGTTTCTGACCCTCAGGCAGTTTGGCTCCGCGATAGTTCGCACCGAGGTCGTTCTCAGTCGCGGCGCGCCACAGACACGGCTCAAGAGGCTGCGAGAGAAGCGGCTTACCGTTGAGAGTGTAGCTTACAAGTTCTCCGGTCGTCTTGTCGAAGACGGCATTCCAGACATCGGCACGTCCGGCAAGCACACCCTCGTAAGGCAGGATGCCGCAGAACGAAACTGTGCTCTCATCGTCAGCCACCCGGAAACTGCTGATTTCCGGAACATATGCCGCATTCGGTGACGCGGCGATGCAAATCTGGTCACAGGCGACCTCGCTGCCGGCCGGGAGTATGCCGTCTTTCTTGCGGAGAGTGTAGCGGACATTCAGATAGACATCGTGTCCGTCAAGCGAGCCGCCGCAGGCATCGACAACATCGCCCGCACAATAGCCGAGCCGCACGATGCCGGCCGACTGCGGCGCGATTCCGAGACTCTCGGGAGCATGCCCGCTGAGAACCGCCACGCCGTCGCATTCGACTGTCCAAGCAAGGTCATAGCGGGAGAGGTCGATGAAGAAGTACTCGTTGAAGACGTTCACGCGGCCGTCAAGCGCAGCCTCCGGAGCCGCGGCCGTGTGTATGCTGCGCTGCTGGAAAGCCACCTCGAATGCGTGCGGGTGCAGACTGCGGTCGGCGGCTATCACTCCGTTGCAGTTGAAGGAGTCGTCGGTCGGGTCGTAACTGTTGAAGTCACCTCCAAACGCGAAGATGTGGTCTGAACCGCATTCGGAGGCATCCACCGGCCACTTGAGCGCCTGGTCCACAAAGTCCCAGATGAATCCTCCCTGATACTGCGGATATTTCCGCGTCAGGTCCCAATACTCCTTGAACCCGCCCATCGAGTTGCCCATCGAGTGGGCGTATTCACACTGAATCAGCGGTTTGTCCGGATTGGACTTGAGATATTTCTCGCAGTCGTCATAACTCCAGTACATAGGGCAGGCTATGTCCGTCGAAGGCATTCCCTTCACGTCCACGGCACGCTCGTACTGCACGGGACGGGTGCTGTCGAAGCCCTTGATCCACGCGTAGGAGTCGGCGAAGTTCTGTCCGTAGCCGGTCTCGTTTCCGAGGCTCCAGATGATGACGGAAGGATGGTTATAGTCGCGCAGAACCATACGCTGTGCCCTCTCGACAATGGTCTTGTTGTAGTCCGGATTCTTTGCGAGAGCCTCTGCACCGTAGCCCATTCCGTGTCCTTCGACATTCGCCTCATCCACGACATAAAGTCCGTATTTGTCGCAGAGCGCGTACCAGAGAGGGTCGTCCGGGTAGTGGCAGGTGCGCACTGCGTTGAAGTTCAACTGCTTCATTATGAGGATGTCGCGTTCCATATCCGCAGGCGACACGACATAGCCCTTGTATGGGTTCATCTCGTGGCGGTTCACGCCCTTGATGAGAATCGGCTGACCGTTCACGAGCAGCTGTCCGCCCTTGATTTCGACTGTCCTGAAACCGAAGTTCAGCGATGCCGTCTGGGTTTCCGCCCCTTTCTTGTCGAGCGCAATCATCTCGAGTCTATAGAGGTTCGGAGTCTCGGCCGTCCAGAGCCGCGCCGAAGCGAGACCGCCCTCGACAGCCAGAGTAGGCAGCCCGTTCTCAGACTTGCTCTTCGCGTTCACCGCCGCCTCGCCCGATGCTGCGACCGCGCCGTCAGGGCCGACAATCTGCCAGCGCACCTTCGCCACTCCCGGAGTCGTCTCCGCCCAGATGCGGTAGCGTCCGTCGGCATCTCCGCTCACACGAATGTTCTCCACGCGCTTCTTCGCCTTCGAGAATACATAGACATCGCGGGCGATTCCGCCGAGCCGCCAGAAGTCCTGGCACTCGACATAAGTCCCGTCGCACCAGCGGAAAATCTCAAGCGCGATGCTGTTCTCGCCAGTCCGCACGAACTTAGTGATGTCGAAACGGGCCTCCAGCTTGGAATCCTCGCTGTATCCGACTTCCTTTCCGTTCACCCACACACGCACGTTGGAGGTCGCCGAGCCTATGTGCAGGATGATGTCCCGCCCCTTCCATTCGTCGCCGAGGATAAAACTGTGGCGGTACTGCCCCACATAGTTGTGCTCGTCCGGAACAATCGGCGGGGTGTATGACGCGTGCCCTTTCCACGGGTAGGGAATGTTCACATAAATCGGGTCACACCATCCGTTCACGTCCCAAAGCCCCGGAACCGGAATCGTGCCCCACTGCGAATCGTCATAGCCTTCCCTGTAGAAATCGGTCGGGCGCGCGTGCAGGTCTGTGTTGAAATTGAATTTCCAGAGTCCGCTCAGGCTCAGTTTCAGCCCGTCGGTTTCAAATGTGGAAGTCATCGGAAGCCGGTTGAGGGCATTCACGTTCGGGTTCTTCCAAGGTTCCGCAGCGGTCTTTTCCTTTGCGGAAACATTCATCCCGAGAACCGCCCCGAGGATAATGCACAGAAGTGTCGAAATTTTGCGCTTCATATCTGTCTTTGTATTATTATATGGTCATATATCATATGTCGGATATATCCGTCCGCGTTTTCCAAAATTACGCATTTTCATACGACGCCGCAAAAAATAAAACCGGATTCGGAAACATTTGCTCCAAATCCGGAAATATTTTCACATAACGCTAAATTATTTCTATTTCCGAGGTTCTGACCCATCCCTGACGGCCGTCGGAAATCTCGATGTCAATCCATTCGCCGACGGTGTCGAGGATTCGGACTTTCGTGCCTTCGTGAAGAATGAAGAGGTCCATCGTGCCGTCCGGAGAGGATTTCGTGGATATGACGGGCTTCATCACTATGGCTTCGTCGCTGAGGAAGTAGTCGTTCCGCTGATGGAGCGAGAAGCCGAGAGCCGTGCCTCCGAGTATTATGCCGACGATTGCGGATATGAATCCTGTGCGCTTCCACCCGACAGTCGGAGCGAGGAGGAACAGGAGAACCGCAGCGCAGACGAGGGCGAGGAAGACGAGGAATATGACCGCCCACGCATCCGAATCAAGGATATAGCAGAATTTGCGCGTCCAGGTCTTGAGGATGAACTCCGGAACCGCCTCGATGCGGTCCTGCGTGCGGCTGGAGGCGAATTCGAGATTGTAGCGGGCGTCGGAGAAGGACGGATCGAGCTTCAGGGCGCGTTCGTAGTTCAGAATCGCCTTGCCGAGGTTGCCCGTCTTGAACCAGGCGTTGCCGGCGTTATAGTAGAGCTGCGGGGATTCAAGCCCGAGCGACGCAATCATTTCGTAGCCGTCGGCGGCATCCTGCCAGCGGCCGTCCGTATAGGCGGCGTTGGCCTTGTCCCAGAGCTGCTGCGGGTAGTCAGCCTGAGGCTGCACGGCGTTTTGGGGCGCAGCCGCCTGTTCCCGAGCCGGTACGGCGGACTGTTCCGATGCCGGAGTCTGGGCCGACACCGGCGCCGGGAATGTCGTAAGCGCGAAGACAACAGCAATCACAGCCGCGCCGAGAGGCGTTTTCTTTCCTGATTTCATCCCTGAACGTGTCGTATTTCTCATTGAACCGTCAATTGCAGATATGAGTTCCGCCGCCTTGTCGTAGTGCGCCTGCATCGCCTCGCTGCCTGCGGAAGGAGAATAGCGGGCGAATTCGCATTCATCGATGAGCGCGACGAACGCCTCTGCGGTCTCTTCCGGAACGCCGCCCTCCGTGAGTCTTGACGCGATGTTCTCCTTGTTCAGCTCGGACATCGGGATGTTCAGCTTGTCGGCGATGAATCCGAGCAGAGCCTTGTGAAGTTCCTCATAGAATGCGGTATAGAGATTCTGTTTGAGAAATACAGAGGCCGTCTTGAGCTGCTTGAGAGCCTTTTTCGTGGCCTTGCGGTTTCTGCTGCCCACGATATCGGCGCGTCTTGCCGCCATCCTTCTGAAGGCGAACCAGCAGAGCGCGGAGAGAAGAAGAATTGCGAGGCAGATTGCCACGAACACCGCCGACCCGACAAAGAAAACGCCCTTGCCGCCGAGACGGACAGGCTTCGTGGAGATGAAGCGGATGTCCTGCCCAAGACTGCGCACGTCATTCTGCTGCACGCCCGGAACCACAGCGCCTCCCGACGGGATGTCGACCCCTTTCTCCACGGTGAAGGAGAGGGGACGGGTCTGTACGGTGACATATTTCCCGGAATCCGCGTCGTAGTAGCTGTACTTTATCGGTTCGATGGTGAACTCGCCGGCGCTGCGCGGAATGAACGGGAATTCGAATTCCTTGGAGCCTGAAAGCGAACCCTTGGAACTCTTGTCCGTAATCTTCGTGTCATAGACCTCCATATCAAGCGGGAAGGTGACTTTCGGGGTTTCGAGCAGAGAAACGTTCCCGCGTCCGGACACAGTGACAATCAGAGAGTTGGCCTCGTGGGCCTTGAGGCTGTCCTTGGCGAGTTTCGCACTTATGCTGAACTTGCCCACTCCCCCGCCGAATGATGCCGGGGCACCGGCCGGAAGCGGCGAGACATTGACCGTCACGGCCTTAGATGCGACTTTCCGGCGCACTGTCTGATAGTCATCGAAGAAACCGTCGAAGATGCTGCCCGTACGCGACTGCACACGCACGTTCACGAGGCAGACAAGTTCGGCCGGTTCGATGGTGAGTTTCCCGGTCTGCTGGGGGATGAGCACATAGCGGCGCAGCACGGCCGCGTCGTAAATCTTCCCGTCATAGTTCTCCCGTGTGAACTCGATGTTGGTGGGAGACTCGATTTCCTGACTCCAGAATCCCGAAAATGAAGGGAAATTGGCATTCTCGAAGCCGGAGAGGTTGGCACGCTGGTAAATCTTGAGAGTGGCGTAAATCGGCTGCCCCACCACGACATTCGTCCTGTCAAGGGAGAGGTTGAGGAAAATGTCCCCCGTGGAAGCCTGTTCACCGCCTCCCCGGCTGTTCCCATGACCGTTCCGTCCGTTGCCGCCCTGAACGCCGTTGCCGCTTTGGCCGCTGTTGCCGCTTTGGGCATTTCCTGAACCGGCCGCGCTCGGGTCGGACGGGATCCCCTGCTGCGAAGACTGCCCGGAAGATGTTTCCTGCCGGATGACGCTGACGGTGACCGGACGTGAGACGATTTCACTGCCCTTGACTTTGGCCGTGGCCGGCGGAAGGGAGAACTCGCCCACCGATTTCGGCATGAGGATGTAGGTGTAGGAAACCTGACGTGAGGAGGTCCTCTTTCCGTTTATGATGCTTATGCTTGTCGATGAGCTTTTCTGCGGGCCCCACACGAGGTCGAAATCCGCAGGGCACTCCCAGTTGAAGTCCGAAGGCGAATTTTCGCCCTCGATTACGAAAGTCACATTGAACTGCTCGTTCACATCGACGACATTGTGAGTCTGGACCTGTATCGACGTCTGGGCCGCAGCCGTCAACGCCAGAGCCGCCGCAATCAGAGCCGTCGTTATTTTCTTCATCATATTATCGTTCCCCCACCTGTTTATATTTATTCCTATTCCAACCTGTTCCGGTTATATTTATCTCTATCCCAATCTGCCCCGGTGTCAAACACAGCTCTGGGAAAATGTTGTTCAGAAAAAGATGCAGTGCAAGGCTTGCGACGAGGTGAAACCGGAGCAACCTGACGGTTGTGAGGATTTCGCCGAGGAAGCGTAACGCAGCAATGCGCTTTTTCTGGACGACATTTTACCAGTTCTTATCCCTCTGTCGCGCCTTCAGCGCCGCCGCCTTCTCCTTGTTCACCTTGTCCTGCGTCTCCTTCTCCTTCGCCTGGATTGCCTGAAGCATCTGCTGCGCGGCCTGAGGGCTTATCTTCTGCTCCTGAGGCTGCCCCTGTCCGTCGCGGTCGTCCTGCGGCTGCTGAGGGTTCTGGCCGTCGTCACCTTTGTCCTTATCCTGATTGTCCTGGTTCTGCTTGTCCTGATTCCGATCCCCGTCGCCCTGATTGTCCTTGTTCTGATTCTGGTCTTTATCCTGCTGATTGTCCTGATTCTGTTTGTCCTGACCGTCCTGATTCTGGTCCTGATTGTTCTGGTTCTGGTCCTGATTCTGGTCATTCTGACCTCCGCCGCCGTTCTGCTGCTGATTCTCCAGCATCTTGCGGGCATAGATGTAGTTCTCCTTCGCGTCGAGGTCGTCCGGACGCATCAGAAGGGACTTGGCAAAGGCGTCGACGGCGGTCTTGTAGTCCTTGGACGCGAGCGCCATGTCACCGAGATTATAGTACCAGTCCGCCCCGTGCCCGGACTCCACCGCAGCCTGTTCCACTTTCTGCATCGACTTCATCGCCCCCTGCACATCACCCTGCCTGTAAAGGTCGGCGGCGAGGTTGCAGTTGGCTGCGACAGAAGCGGAGTCCTTCACAAGAGCCTTGCGGTAGTCGATTTCAGCCTCCTTGTAATTCCCCTTGCGGTAGTCCCGGTTGCCCCGTCTTACATCCCATTTAGCCTTGCCGGAATCCTTGGAAGTCCCGGCCGTCCGTGCATCCTGAGAGCTTTGAGCGGTCTGTGCGGAGACGACGGAAGGGGCAAGCGCAGTGAGGGTGAGCGTCAGCGAAAGCATAGCTGCCTTCTTCGTCCCGAAGAGACTGAATTTCGTCTTCCGCTCCCCGATGAGGCAGGCGAGAGTGAAAAAGAGTAGCGCTATGCCGAAAAAATACATATATTGTTCGTCATATTCCTCAAAGACGACGGAACTGAACTTTTCCGCATCCATCTTCTTTATGTCGTCGATTATAGGGTTCAGTCCGAACTCGGTGTTTCCGGCGCGGACATAGGCCCCGTTTCCGGCGGAAGCGATTTCCTTCAATATGTTCTCGTCGAGGCGGCTCACGACGATGTTGCCGTCACGGTCCTTCATCAGCCCGCCGCCCTTGATCGGAATCGGCTTGCCCTCCGGAGAACCCACGCCGATGGTGAATATCCTTATCCCTGTCCCGGCCACCTGCTTGGCGGTCTTCACCGGGTCGTCCTCGTGGTTCTCGCCGTCGGTGATGACTATTATCGCGCGGCTCTTCTCGCTCTGTGCGCTGAAAGAACGAGCGGCCGTGTTTATCGCATCGGCAAGCGCAGTTCCCTGAATCGGCACGGATTCGGTGGAGATTGAACCGAGAAACATCTTCGCCGAGACATAGTCGGTCGTTATCGGCAGTTGGACATAGGAACTTCCGGCGAAGACTATGAGTCCGATGCGGTCGTCGCGGAGTTTGTCCACGATGCGCGAGATGGCGAGCTTCGCCCGCTCCAGACGGTTCGGGGAATAGTCCTCGGCAAGCATCGAGTTGGAGACATCGAGGGCGATTACGACCTCAGCACCCTTGGTCTCGTGTTCCTTGAGCTTCGCTCCGATGAGCGGCCGGGCCATTCCCACTGCAAAAAACGCGAAGCCTATGGTGAAGAGCACGACTTTCCACCAGCCGCGTGCGCCGGAGCGGGACGGCATCAGCCTCCCGACAAGTTCCGCGTCTCCGAAAGCGGCGACACGCCTTTTCCTCAATTTCCGGAAAACGGCATAGACCACCGGAAAGAGAGGCACGAGCAGCAGAAGCCAAAGATATTGAGCGTCAGCGAAATAAAGCATAGTCAATCATTTTTTACGGCAGTTTTCCCGAAAATCACGGCAATTTCCTGAAAACCGCGACCTGAAGTATGAAAGCGGCAAGAAGGGCGAACAGCGCGACGAGCGCATAAGTCCCGAACAGCTCCTTATAGACAGGGAAACTGTCTATCGTCGTCCTTGCCTTCTCCATCTTGTTTATCTCCGAGTAAATCTCCGCGAGTTTCGTGTTGTCGGTGGCGCGGAAGTAGCGTCCTCCCGTGGTTTCGGCAATCTGCGAAAGAAGTTTCTCGTCAATCTCCACTTTGACCTTCTGAATCTCCACGCCCCAAGGGGTCATCACCGGATATGGAGCGGTCCCGTTCGCGCCGACCCCGATGGTGTAGACGCGGATTCCGTAGGTTTTGGCAATCTCGGCGGCGGTTTCCGGGGCGATCTCGCCGCAATTGTTCACGCCGTCCGTAAGCAGAATCACCACGCGGCTCTTCGCGTCGGAGTCCTTCATTCTGGCGACCGCCGTGGCAAGCCCGTTCCCGATTGCGGTTCCGTCCTCGAGAAGGTCAGTGCTGATTTCTTTCATCAGGTTGATGAGCGTCGCCCTGTCGGTGGTGAGCGGACACTGGGTGAACGATTCGCCGGCGAAGACCACGATTCCCATACGGTCGGAAGGACGCTGGGATATGAATTCGATGGCTATGTCCTTGGCGGCGCTGATACGGTCCGGATTGAAGTCACGGGCGAGCATCGAGGTGGAGACGTCCATCGCAAAAACGATGTCAATTCCCTCGGTGTCAATCTTTTCCATCTGCTCCGAAGAGCGTGGACGGGCGATGGCGACAATAATCATGACCATCGCGAGCAGCATCAGGGCGAACGGAAGGTGACGGAGATATTCCATCGCGCCGTGTCCCGCCTTGAGCCACGGTGTGCTCGCCGACACCCGCAGATGAGCCTGACGGCCGAGAATCTCACGCAAAATGTAGAGAACCAGCAGCAGAGCCGGTATCACCGTGAGCCACAGAAGTTTAGGATACTCGAAAAACATCACTCGCCCTCCTTTTCAGAGACAGGTTCGGACCTGTCGTCATTGTCTTTGGTCTGTCCTTCCCATGAAGCCTGTTCTTCCTGCGAAGCCTGTTCTCTCCGTGAAACGAGGTCATCCTGCGAGACCTGTTCTCTCCGTGAAGCGAGGTCATCCTGCGAGGCTTTTTCCTCCTCCTGTGAGGCGAGTTCATCCTGATAGGTCTGCGTGACAAAGCGCACGGCAAGCGGGAGCACGGAGGCATTCTCCTGCTCTGTGGCGGTGTGCTTTGCGAACTTCACGTAGTCGGCGGTCTCGAAGAGATTTTCAAGGTCGCTGAGCAGCGCCTTCCTGTCGGCAGGGCTGTCTGCGAACTCAGGCTTCAGATCGCGGAAAATCTCACTTGTGGTCATCTCCATAGCCCCGATTCCATAACGGGCGGCGATGTATTCGCGGAGCACGTCCGTCACGCCGGAGTAGAACTGCTTCTGCTTCTCCGGAACCCAGAGCTTGTCCCCCCTGTAACCGTCGAGACGGCGGAGCGCAACGATGTGCGCCGGGTCTTTCCGTTCAAGCTCCCCGGAGAGCCGTTTCTTGTGCATCTTGACAAGGCAGACCGCGGCAATCACCATAAGGACTATAAGATAGAACAGCCCCACCCAGGGCAGCACCTCGGCCGCAGTCAGAGGGCAGCTGATTATGTCCTTGATGTCGTGCGGCTGAAACGTGGTCGTATCCACCGGCATTGTCATCACCTTGAAGCGTATGCTGTCGAAAAGCAGAGTGTCGACCACTCCGTCTTTAGTCAGACGGCCGACCGGAAGTTCCCCGATTTCATATTCGCCCTCATCAAAGGTCGTAAGAACGGTTGAGACACGGATGTCGTAGCTGAGCGGACGGTCTTTCTTCGCCTTGTAGGTCTTGAGGGTGTCGGTCTGCCACGGACGCAGGAACATTATTCCGCGCACGGTGCTGTCGTTGAGCGGAGGAAAGGCGTACTGCGTGCCGGCCTCCACCTTGTCGAGATTCACCCCGTAGAGCAGCTGGTCGGCAATCAGGATGCTGTCCCTCTCCTGAATCTGCTCAAGAAAGGGCGCGCCTACCCTCACGAGATGACCGCCCTTGAACTGCGGCGCGTCACTTGAGACAATGTCCGCAGCATCTGGTGTCACGACCGCCCCCCGCGCTGCGGCAGGAGACTCCGCAGCTGTCGTCTGAGCGGCGGCGGACAACGGCAGAACCGCAGTCAGGCAGCACAACAGACAATTCAATATGAAAGATTTATATTCCATCAATATTCAACTTAAGTAATCACAGGCGGGACTGCAATTTCACCGCGACACTGACATTGCCGGCCGAGCCTCCGACAGGCTGTCACTTACCGCTGCCTGAAAAGCTTCATCAGCGCCTGCACATAATCCTCATCGACCGCGACGCTCACCCTGTCGATGTTGTACTTCATCAGCATTCTGGACTCAGCCTCGCGCAGCCCCCGGAACCACTCCCGGTAGGATTCGCGGACCTTCTTCCTGCCCGTGTCGACCCACGCCGTCCTGCCCGTCTCGGAATCCTTTATGTTCACCAGACCGACATTCGGGATGTCCGTCTCGCGGGGGTCACAGACCTCCACCACGGACAAATCGTGACGGTTCGCCGCCACTTTCAGAGCCTCCTCGTATCTCGGAGTCCCGTCGGAGTCCGCATCAATCATATCCGAAAGCACGAAGGCGTTGCAACGTTTCTTCAGCGCGTTCGTCAGATACCTCAACGCCTCAGAAAGATCCGTCCCAGTCGATTGCGGCTCGAACTCCAGCACCTCGCGGATGATATGCAGCAGGTGCGAACGCCCCTTCTTCGGCGGGATGAACTTCTCCACCCTGTCGCTGAAGAACAGGGCCCCGACCTTGTCGTTGTTCAGAATAGCAGAAAAGGACAGGACTGCCGCAATCTCGGCAATCATATCCCGCTTCGTCATCCCGGAAGTTCCGAAAAGCCCCGAACGGCTCGCGTCAATCAGCAGGACCACAGTGAGTTCCCTCTCCTCCTCGAAGACCTTGATGTACGGAGAATGAAGCCTGGCGGTGACATTCCAGTCCATATTGCGGACATCATCGCCGTACTGGTACTCACGGACTTCGCTGAACGCCATACCCCGTCCCTTGAACGCGGAGTGGTACTCCCCCGCAAAAATCTGATGCGAGAGAGCCTTTGTCCTGATTTCAATCTTGCGGACTTTTTTCAGCAGTTCAGACTCAGTCATTTCTGTTACAACAAATCATATGACAAATAATTGCAATGGATTTCCGAGAAAATGGATATAGCCCGGAAAGACATACAATTCTACGGCACCTCCACTATGTTGACCACCTGATCAATCAGATTATCCGTCGATACATTCTCTGCCTCGGCCTCGTAGGTGAGTCCGATTCTGTGGCGGAGCACCTCGTGGCATACGGCGCGCACGTCCTCCGGAATCACATAGCCCCTCCTCTTTATGAAAGCATAGGCTTTCGCTGCGGCGGCAAGGGATATGCTGGCACGCGGAGACGCACCGTAGGCGATGAGTCCGGCAATCTTCTCAAGTCCGTACTCGCCCGGAGTTCTTGTCGCATAGACGATGTCAACGATATATCTCTCAATCTTTTCGTCCATATACACTTCCCTGACGACCTCGCGGGCGCGGATGATGTCCTCCGGCTTCAGCACCGCACCGGCCTTCGGGAAAGAGCCGCTGTTGTTCATCCTCAGGATGAGCTTCTCCTCCTCCTTCTTAGGATAGGTGACGACGACCTTGAGCATGAAACGGTCGAGCTGCGCCTCCGGGAGCGGATAGGTCCCTTCCTGTTCGATAGGGTTCTGCGTCGCCATCACGAGGAACGGCTCGGGCAGTTTGAATGTCTCTTCACCGATGGTCACCTGACGCTCCTGCATGGCCTCGAGAAGCGCGGACTGAACCTTGGCCGGGGAACGGTTGATTTCATCCGCGAGCACGAAATTCGCGAAAACCGGACCCTTGCGAATCTGGAACTGCTCGGATTTCTGGGAATATATCATCGTACCGATGACATCCGCAGGAAGCAGATCCGGAGTGAACTGGATACGGCTGAATTTGGCATCGACTGCCGATGCGAGAGTATTGATTGCCAGAGTCTTGGCCAGTCCCGGCACGCCTTCGAGAAGTATATGCCCGTTGGCGAGCAGACCGATGAGGAGATTTTCGACGAGCTGTTTCTGACCGACGATGACCTTGTTCATCTCCATCGAGAGGATGTCCACGAATGAACTCTCCCGCTGGATGCGGTCGTTGAGTTCCTTGATGTTAATATCCATTTCTTATTTCTTTTAATATCTTTGCACAAATTTAGTCCAACTTGTTTTTCAACGTTTGCTTACGGATATGCGGCACTATATTCTGACTTTATCGTACAGAGGGGCGGGACTGGGCGGCTGGCAGGTTCAGAACAACGCGGTGACGGTTCAGGGAGAACTTGACAGGGCGCTCGGAATCCTTTTCGGAGTTCCCGTACACACGACCGGAGCCGGAAGAACCGATGCCGGAGTGAATGCCGTGAACTATGTCTGCGACTTCGAGACTCCGGAACCGCTCCACCTGACAAAAGGGGATTTCTTATACAAAATAAATGCCATCTTAAGGCGGGAAATCGTCGTCCACGACATCGCTGAAGCGGGTGAGGGAGAATATCCGGAATATGGGGGATATCCTTTCAATTCAAGGTTTTCCGCGAAGTCCCGCACTTACCGGTACTTCCTCCACAGCGCGAAGGATCCTTTCGTCGAAGGCTTCTCGTGGAGATGTCCCTGGCCGCTCGACGTGCAGGAGATGAACAAAGCCGCGACCCTGCTTCTGGGCGAGCACGATTTCAGCTGTTTCGAAAAGGTCGGTGGCGGGAACTCGACGAGCGTCTGCACCGTGCTCCGGGCGGAATGGTCACGCTACACCCCGTCCCATATCACGCAGCTCGGTTTCCCGGACGACGGAAACTATCTCGTATTCACGATTGAGGCGAACCGCTTCCTCCGCAACATGGTCCGCGCCGTTGTCGGCACTCTCGTCGATGTGGGCCGCGGACGCCGCAGCCCGGAAAGCATCAGGGAACTCCTCGCCGGCGGAAAACGCGGCGATGCCGGGGAATCTGTCCCCGGCATCGCACTGTTTCTCTGTGATATAAGATATTAGTAATCCTTAAAACATAACGCGGCAATCCGCCTCATGTTCGGATTTTTCATTTATTGAAAATGTCCTTAATGCTGCCCAGAGATGAGAGCATATTGGAAGCCTCGTAAGGCAGATAGACGGTCTTGTTGTCCTTGCCGCTGACCATCTCCTTGAGTGTGTCGATGTACTTGACTGCCAGCATATAGGCGGCAGGATCCGTCTTCGCGGAGGCGACCGCCTCGGCGACGAGCCTTATCGCGTTCGCCTCGGCCTCAGCCTGAAGCACCTTGGCCTTGGCCTCACCCTCGGCGCGGAGAATCTGCGCAGTCTTTTCCGCCTCGGCATTGTTGATTTCAGACGCCTTGTCACCCTCGGACTTGAGGATTGCGGACTTCTTCTCGCCCTCGGCGCGGAGAATCTCGGCACGCCTCATACGCTCGGCCTGCATCTGCATCTCCATAGACTCGCGCACGCTGTCCGGAGGGGTTATGTCCTGCAGTTCTACGCGGTTCACCTTCACTCCCCACTTGTTCGTCGCGTCGTCAAGCACGGCGCGGAGCTTTGAGTTGATTGTGTCGCGCGAGGTGAGCGTCTCGTCAAGTTCCAGTTCGCCTATGACATTTCGCAGGGTAGTCTGGGTGAGTTTCTCGATTGCATTCGGGAGATTGTCGATTTCATAGACCGACTTCTTCGGATCGACAATCTGGAAATAGAGCAGCGCATTGATCTGCGTGCTGACATTGTCCTTGGTAATCACCGTCTGCTTCGGGAAGTCATAGACCTGCTCGCGGAGGTCGATGACTGACGAATTTGTCATCTTGACTATAGGCTCGCCCCCGAAGGCCGAAGATGTTATCTTTCTGGAAGTCACCACTTTGGCCTTGTCGATGATAGGCCAGATAATCTGGATTCCCGGGCTGAGCACCCTGTCAAACTTTCCGAGTCTCTCCACGACGCGGGTTTCCGACTGCGGGATAATCTTGATACCCCGAAGGATGTAAATCACGACGATTGCCGCGACCACGATAAGTGCGATTGTTCCTGCTGGCAACATATTCCGTAAATTTTAATTATGTGTGTATGTAATCCTTACTATATTCTTTTTCGAGGATATATTTTTCCCGGGGATACATATTTTTCAGGAATATACCCTACTCCGCGGACTCCGTCCTTTTCGTCCGGACGGTCAGGATTATGCTGTCGTAGGAAACGATGATTACCTTCGCCCCCACAGGCACATCCTGCCTCGGCTCGTTGTCCTCCTCGCGCGCGAGCACCGCCTGCCATTCGTCTCCGTCAATCTTCACGCGGCCGACATCCTCCGCCGGAATCATCTCGATGACGGTGGCCTCGCGCCCGATGAGGCTCTCCATGTTGGACTTGTAGCCGCCCTTGCGCTCGGCACGCCGTGAAAGCACTTTCAGAGCGAAAGGACGCACGAAGATGAAGGAGAGCAGCGAGCCGATGACAAAAAGGCCAATCTGCCAGTTGACAGTTTCGGGGGCGATTGCCGCCAGCACGCAGCTGAGAAGACAACCGATTGAGAGGCAGGCCGCCGCAAAGCCAGGTGTGAAGATTTCCACAAGGAAGAGCAGCAGAGCCGCGAGCATCCAGATGAGCCAGAGATCCATAAATTCAAAAAAAATTACCGTTCAAAAATCTTTCAAAGATACAAAAAATTTTACCATGAGACCTCGCCGCCGAAGATGAATTTTTCGGTGGTCATGCCATTGCCTGAAGGTTTGGTTGCAGTGCCCGCGATGTCGGAGAGACCTGGCCAGTCGCTGATGCTGTAGCTGTCCTTGACCCCGTCGGGAGCCAGCGGGAAGAAACTGAACTCGCCGCCGATTTTCTCCTCGATCTCAGAGACGGAGCAGATGTAGTCCGCGAGCGGCGGGAGGGCAGCCAATTTTTCTCCCGTGAAATTCTGCGGGAACCAGAAGCCTATGGCCATGACCTCATCGGCGGAACATTTCCAGACAGGTTTTCCGGTTGAGCCTTTCTTTGTCCTCAGCACTAATTTATAACGTGCCTCAGGCACGATGCAATCCTTTGATTCAGAAGAAGTAGTGCCCCAGTTACAAGCATCTTTCAATGACCACGAATCATCGCCATAGAAACAACCGACCACGACATAAAGAGTGTCGCTGCACCGCCACTGATTTGGAAGAATGTTCTCCACCATATCCCAATGCGAATCCGAATCCGTTTGATTCAGATACGACTCTGGAGCAATGTTGGTAGGATAGAAAGTCTGCACATTAAGGTCAATAGGATTTGTTTTATTTCCGCATCCTCTCTCTGCAGAACGCATGAGGTGTCCTTTTATAACAGTTTTTCCCGTCGGCATCGGAGACCAATAATGATACTTGTCCGTCGGATTTCCTCCATTTGATTCCCATGGCCAATCACTCCAGTCCTTCGCATAAATTATGGACTGTTCGCTTTCATTGAAAGCAGGATCCGGCCTCCAAGGGTCTTTTGTCGGACGGGTATATCCTCCCTCCCAATATATCTCATGACAAGGATAGGCCACCCACATCGGGTTGTGACGTCGGATGTCATAGCAGGCCTCGTAGTTGCGGACTTCCTGTTTTGTCTTATAGGTTGTCCCGCGATGATCGACATATTTATAATCGGCGTTTGCCTTGACCGTCTGCGGCCGCTCGATGTAATCCTTCGTCTCGGGTGTCGGAGTCGGTTCCGGTTCCGGTTCCGGCTCCGGCTCCGGTTCCGGTTCCGGAGGAGACGGCGGGGTCGGCCCCGGGTCGGGCTCTTCGGTGTCAGTGCCCGGCTGCACCTGAGGCTCGCAAGACGGAAGTCCGGAAAGCAGCGCAGCGGCAAGCATGAGAAACAGAGCATATTTCTTCATATTCCAAATCATTTTCAAACAAACATATTTACAATCACCGACAAATCAACGCGTTAGGCAAATATTCACACCTCACCATTCCGCCGATGTCCTGGAGAAACTTTCGATGGTCATGGATTTGGGGGCCGCCGGCCATGTCAGAGAGCAGGTGTAAACTCCATAAATACGGGCTGCATTTCCAAGTATGAGGTTGCCGACAGAAATTACATTGTTCTCCGAATCATAAGTTCCAAGTGAATATTCAGCCTGCGACAAATTCGTGTTGTATGTAGCATAGCATCCGAAACTCAAGCCATAGTTGAATCCTGAATACGACGGATGATAGATTCCCAAATTGTTCACGTCGAATCTTATATCGACCGCATTCTTGTCCCGGGCATCAATGACGGTGAGATATCTCCCGTTCTCTTCGACAAAGCCCTTCTCTGTCAAGGCGGCATTTCCCTTGAAAAGGTTCTCGATGACAAACACGTCCATTCCAGGCAATTTCTTCAGCGTAACCTTAGTTGCCGAGAAATTGATTCCAAATACTTCGCTGAACATATCCGTCGAAAAGGCAGCCTCCGTGGAAACCGTCTCCAGCGTCGTTGTATTTGGATTGAATATGTACCATTCGGTCGTCACTTCCCTCTTCACGAGCGTCTCCATCCCGGTGGAAGACGATGCCACCACCAGAAGCACATAGTCGGTGCCCTGCGATAGCCCCCACCAGCCCCAAGGGCATCCGCTTCCGTGTGCGGATTCCATATTCTCATCAGTCAGCGGCTTGCCATATTCCTTCATTATCTCGGAATCGCTCTTCCCTGACAAGACAAACTGTTCATACTGAGCTTTCGTGAACAGCCAAAGGGAGATGCCGGCGGCATCGGCAGACTTGAACAGCGCGTCTATTCTGCTATAATTCACCGATGTGAATGACACATCCAGAGTCGGTGCTGTTCCAGTGGCGGCCGCCGTGGTAATGTCAAGGACGGTGCATTTGCCGATTCCGGCGCTCCCGAGAAAATACTGTGCTATGACCTTATAGGGAGTCTCCGCGGCAATCGGAACGGCATTCCCGGAGTAGTTGTAAGCTTCAGCGAATTCCATCTTGAATGAGTCACCGCTACCTGTCTGGCATGATTTGTTGTCGAGAAGTGCAGTCGCAAGGCTCTGCTCCGTCCAGCTGCTTGATTCGGAGTTCATGTAATTGTCCCACGCGGCGGAAGCCACTGCCAGATAGCGCACGGACAGAGAGCCGTCACAAACGGCATCGACGGAAATCGAGGTCGGCGCCGGCTCTCCTGCGGTCAGTGTCAGAGCCTCGGAGGCCTTGTAGGAGAGGACTGTCATTTCCTTGATTTCGCTCCTGCCTATGGAAAAGGGTTCCGCCTTGGTACGGACGAAGACTTTTCCGTCAGAATCCTCGGCCGAAAAACTGATGCCGGCCTCATCCGTGAACGGGGCGGCAACGAAATAGAACCAAGTCGGAGTTGATGACAGGACAACATCGCTGCCTTCGCAATCGATGGAGACCGATTCAGACAACTGGCCGGTGTAGTTCTCGTTCATTTTCATTTCGGAAAGGTCTCCGGTGCGAATCTGCTCGTCCGTGAGCATCACTATCCCTGCCAGATTCCTGCCGCCGTTGGAGAAAAGCCTGACACGCGACAATTTTTCGCCGTTTCCCGTAAGCCCAACCTTCACCACGGAGCCTATGTTGTAGAAATAGAGGTCGGTGTCCGTTCCATAGGCCGCCATCGGATTCGCATATTGGGAGAAGGTTCCGGAGTGCCAATTCTGAAAGTTGAGAATGCGGAGGTTGTGATACCAACCGTCTTCGTATTGGATATAACTGTACTGCGGGCTATAGTTTCCTGTCGATAGATTTTTGGGGCAAGGAACATAAAACACATAGTATTCGTCGGCCTTCGTCACATCCTCCACCGTCGCCTTCGAAGGATCGTCCACATCGACAGTTATCTCATACAGTTCATTGTTAATCACCAGTTTATCGCCATCGGTCCAGACCACAGTTTTGTCGTCCTTGAGGGCAGTCTTTGTTTCAGGAGCGGAAAGGCGGAGCGTCACCGTTTCCTTTTCGGAAGAGGATGGCTTGAGGTTTGCCACAGGTTCCTTGGCGCACGAGAACGCAAGGCCAAGCATCACGACAGAAGCCATGACACCGGAAGCGAGGTTTTTCATTGGTTTCATCTGCAATTGAATGTTTTGCGTTAATACACATACAATCGCAAAGATATAAATTTTGGGGGGAAGTAAGTGAACATTAAAAAATAACTTGGTACTTTTTAAGGATTACTAAATTTCTCCCGAAGACATTTCTTTTCGGAAAATATTCACAAGGTCATCGTCAGATATTCCACAAGTCTGAGGATTACCGTCTTCAAGGGTTCGGAAGGTTTCGGAATTATACACATAAGACAAGGCCTCATCCACTGTAAGAGCTTTGTCCTCGGCAATGTACATTGCCGCCTTTTTGGCGAAACTGCGACGGAGTGACGAATCTTTATCGTTCATATCTGTAAACAAGTCTTAAATATTTATCAACGACATCTTTTGTGCAAAAACAATATTGCCTCAGAGGATTAAGACTGTCGAACACGGCATTTGTTCCATGGTACAGGGTAATCATTCGACATGTCCTCCGTTCCTCTTGCAGACAAGCGTCATATCGTTGATTATCTCATCAAGCGGAAGAGTGATTTCTGCCTCATAACAGCTCGTGAGCAATTTAATGGCCTTATAGAGGTTGAGATAGTTAAACGCCGCCTTGCGGGTGAGGTTCTTTCTCCTCGCGAACTCATCCACGCAAGAGATTATGAACGTATAGACCTCTTCCATCTCGACATGGTTTGCGGCACTTACCAGAATTTCCGCCTCAACATCCAATTGCCGCAAAGTGTCTATCAGGACCTGAATATCCAGATTATCGTCATTCTCAATTTTTGAAATTCTCGATTTCCGGACATTCAGCCTGCGCCCCAACTCTTCCTGAGTAAGGCCTCTCATCTTCCTGTATTGGCGTATGACACTCCCTGATGCGGGAACACGCTGCCCATCTACTACAACTGTCGTTGGCATAGTCTTTATAATTTTTCACAAAAATACGCAAAAGTTTCTTTTCTAGGAAACTTTTGCGTATTTTTCTGCAAGAATGAGCAAATCACAGATTGAAGGCGACCTTCAGCTCGTCCATCTGCGCTTCGGTCATGCCTTCGGGCTCGAAGCCCATATTGCGGGAGGCCTCGTAGATGAGGGCGGCCTTGTTGAGGACAT
>CAVDEO010000042.1:0-19787 GCA_963607915.1 bacterium | reverse complement strand
CCTATAATCCACTTCTTCGGCGAAGACTTCTACGCGGCTCTGGAAGCGGCCGCCCGGCGATTAAGATGTTTATGACTTCTGAAGAAAGGGGATGAAGAAAAAGATGGGATGCAAGGCGGACGGTGAAGATGAAACCGCAGCAACCTGTCGGTTGTGAGGATTTCATCAAGCCGTCCAACGCCGCAGACCGCTTTTTCTTCGCCCCGTACCGCTTTTTCTTCGCCCCGTGCCGCTTTTATTCCCCCCGTAAGGTATATTCCATGTGAGAGCAGATGCGCCCCACATCCTTCGCCGGCCCCTCAATGCAGACCCCGCCGAAAGCCGGCGTGACGGTCAGGCGGTCCTCCCAGAGGCGGGCAATCCTGAGACCGGCCTTGCGGGCGCGGAAACACAGACATTCCGGCGTTTCGCTTTCGAGACGGTAGTCCCCACGGCCGTCGAAATATCCCTTCACCTCAGCGGCCACCTCGTCCCATTCCCCCGGAATGCCGACCTGTCTCTTCTGATAGCCGAATTTCGGGTAGATTGCGGAAAAGACGAGAAAGACCCCGGCGATTTCAAGCACGGAAACCCATCCGCGGACGAACAGCCCCGCGACCCCATTGTCAGTGGGCACGAACTTTGTGAAAATGAGAGCGCCGATTACTAGCGCAAACAGGACCGCGAACCAGCAGAAATACTTGACTGCGCGGACGATATATCTTACAGCAGGTTTCATGGACGCAAATATAGCGATAATTCACATATTTTATGTAAATTCGCGTCAGATATCGACAGGACGGCATATCAACGGATGTCGATGAAACTGCATGTCAACGAAATGATAAAAACAGAATCAACAAAACGAAGAACATCATGGAAGAGAACAGCTTAAAGAAAGTGACATACGCCCTCGTCGCGGTGGCGGTCATTCTGGCCGGTGTCCTGGCGTATATCTGGATTCAGAAGTCATCGCTCGTGAGCGAACTTCAGGAAGAAAAACAGGAACTGACGGAACAGATGCTTGCGCTCCAGAGCGACTACGCCACTCTGTCATCCGATTATGACACAATCAATTCGCAGCTCGACTCGTCCCGCGAGGAGGTCAACCAGCTGATTGAGCGGATCAAGCAGACGGACGCGACAAACCGCAGGAAGATGCGCCAGTACGAGAAGGAACTCGGAACGCTGAGGAGCATCATGAAGAACTACATAGTGCAGATTGACTCCCTCAACACTCTCAACAAGAAGCTCACCGCAGACGCCGCAGCCGCACGCCGTGACGCCGCCGAGAGCAAGCGCCGCTCCGAGGAACTCTCAAAGACAGTCGAAAGCCTCTCCACTCAGGTGGCCACAGGTTCTGTGCTCAAGGCGCGCGGACTTGCCCTCACCGCCTACAATGCTTCCGGAAAGGCAACTGACCGCAGCAGCAGGGTGGCTCAGTTCCAGATTCGTCTGAGCCTCGTCGAGAACGACCTTGCGCCTAAGGGTCCGGTGCGGATTTACATCCGCGTCAAGGATTCTGAGGGCGTGCTGATTGCCGGCACAGAGCAGCGTCCGTTCGAGTTCGAAGGCGAAACGCTCGCAAGTTCGGCTTCGCGTGAGGTCGATTATCAGGGAGCCGAGACGGATGTCGTGATTTATGTGAACGGCGTCGAAGGCTGCAGCAAGGGCATCTATTCAGTCGAGGCCTACACGGAGCAGTCTCTGCTCGGAACCGCCGAGCTGATGCTCAGGTAGGAGTCCGGAAACAGGAAGCCGTCAGGTGACGGACAAAAGATGATTTACGTCCACATACCTTTCTGCAAGTCATTCTGCACCTACTGCGGATTCTATTCTGAGACCGCGGATTGCTACGGGCGCTACCTCAAGGCTCTGCTGAAGGAAATCGGATGCAGGGGGCGGGAGATTGCGGAGACGGCGGGCGTGAACACGCTGTATATCGGCGGCGGCACACCATCGGTGTTGCCGCTGCCTTTGCTTTGCCGCATAGCCGAGGCCTGTAAGGAAGCTGCCGTAACAGCCGCCTTTGACGAGTTTACGGTCGAGTTGAATCCCGAGGACGTGGTGATGCGCGGAGATGCGTATGCCGAAGGCCTCATGAGGGCGGGTGTGACGCGTGCGAGTTTGGGGGTGCAGTCATTTGATGACAGGGTTCTGCATTGGATGAACCGCAGGCATGATGCCGCCGCGGCGGTGGAGGCATATAGGATTCTTGAACGGGCCGGTTTCCGCGACATGAGCATTGACCTTATTTTCGGTCTGCCGCTGTTGTCAGAGAAACTTTGGCGGGAGACAATCCGTCGGGCGCTTGCCATATCAGAAAACGGCGTGCCGCCGGGGCATATATCTGCCTACCAGCTGTCGGTTGAACCTGATTCGGCTTTGGAGAGAATGATTGCCGGGGGGCATTGCCGGGAAGCCTCGGAAGAGGCCTGCGCACGACAGTATGAGATTCTCTGCGAGGAACTTTCTGCCGCCGGCTACAATCACTACGAAATCTCCAATTTCGCCCTTCCGGGTCACGAGGCGAAGCACAATTCGGCCTACTGGCGTCATGTCCCTTATGTCGGACTCGGGCCGGGAGCCCATTCCCTGAGACTGCTCCCTGACGGAGGGTGGCGGCGCAGCTGGAACAGGTCTGATCTGGCGCTGTACCTTGAGACTTATGCGCCGGAGGACGGCCGGGACGGAGACTTCGGGGACAGACTTGCAGCCCTGAACGGAGGAGAGACGCTTTCGCGGGAGCAGCTCGCCCTTGAGAACTTGATGCTGGGACTCAGGACATCGGCCGGCTGTCCCCTTCCGGAACTTGAGGAGACCTGCGCTCCGGAGGCTCTCGGGAAGGCCATTGCTGACGGCCATCTCGTGCCGGCGGGCGGCGGAGAGGGGACAGGCCGGATTCCGGAAGCCCCGGCGGCATATTTCCGGATTCCGGAAAAATATTTCTTCATTTCAGACAACATCATTTCCGGTCTGATGGGGGAGAAATGAAATCAAGTCACTCACGAAATACACGAAATTCACAAAACACACGGGACGTCTGAATGCCCGATAAACAACATTATGGAAAACATCTATGCTCAGAGAATCGCCCGCCTGAGGGCGATGATGAAGGAAAACGGCTGGGATGCGGTGCTTTTGGGCGCTTCGGACCCGCATTGCAGCGAATACCCGGCCGCGAGATGGAAGCAGGCCGAATGGCTGACAGGTTTCACGGGAGAGGCGGCGAGCGTCGTCGTGACACAGAACCATGCCGGACTGTGGACCGACACCCGCTATTTCATTCAGGCCGCCGAACAGCTTGAAGGGACCGGCGTGGAACTCCACAAGCTTCGCGTTCCGGATGCCGTCCCGATTCCGCAGTGGCTGGCGGAAAACATCGATTTCATCATCGGAGCGCCGTCACCGCAGTCTTATTGGCTCGGGAACGGGGCATGTCCCCGCAAATTGACACTTGTTCTCGACGGGCTGTGCTGGAGCGCGGACGAAGTGCTCGCAATAGATGCGGCACTCTCCGGAGCGACCTCTGACAACGATTTCCGCTACGGGATTGTCTCCCGGCCCGACTTTATGGACGCCCTCTGGACAGACCGCCCGGCGATTCCGGTCACGCCTGTGCAAACCCTCGATCTTGAAATTTCAGGCGGGGAGAGCCGTCTGGAAAAGATTGGCTGGCTGCGCAAGTGGATGCTGCGCAATGACATAGACAATCTGCTCGTGACGGCTCTCGATGAGATTGCCTGGCTTCTGAACGTCCGTGCGAACGACATCGAATATAATCCTTATGTCATTTCCTATCTCCTTGTGTCTCAAGAGAATGTGCGATGGTTTGCAAAGAAGGAGGGATATGATGACGACGGGGACACCCCTGACAGTTTCGAGGAAATCGCGGCCGATGACGTGGTCATAGAGGACTATGGCGCAGTGGAGACTGCACTTGGCGAAATCGGGTCGGACGAGGTTCTCCATGCAGACCCGTCGTCGCTCAACTGGCAGCTTTTCAGTTTTCTTTCGTCCATGTATGCCCCGGACTCCGATGAGGCTTCGAGATTCCGTCTCGGGAAATCTCCTGTGATTCTCCGCAAGGCCGTGAAGGCGGATTCCGAGATTGAGCGTCTCCGCGAGACTTTTGTAGAGGACGGGCTTGCCATGGAGCGTTTCCTCAAATGGCTTGAGGAGACTGTGGCGGCCGCCGGGAGGGGGGAGGCCGAAGCTGTCAGCGAATGGGACGCTTCGGTGAAACTGAGTTCGCTGCGTGCCGAAATCCCCGGCTACAGGGGCGACAGTTTCGGGAACATCTCCGCCTACGGGCCTTCCGCCGCCCTGCCTCATTATGTGACGCCGGTGAAGGGGGCGAGAACGATAGAAGGACACGGGCTCTATCTCGTCGATTCCGGCGGACAGTACCTCACCGGTACGACCGACATCACTCGAACCGTCCCCATGGGATCATGTACGGAACTCGAGAAGGAGGACTATACCCTTGTGCTCAAGGGAATGATTGACCTGTCGATGGCGGTGTTCCCGAAAGGCACGGCCGGTTGTCAGATTGACGCGCTTGCCCGGGCTCCGCTCTGGAAGGCGAGGCGCAACTTCGGTCACGGGACCGGCCACGGCATAGGCTACTATCTCGGAGTGCACGAAGGCCCGCAGGACATCCGTCAGAATTTCAACCCCCAGCCGCTGCTGCCGGGGATGGTGACTTCGAACGAGCCGGGACTCTATCGGGCCGGAATGCACGGCATCCGTCACGAGAACGTCATTCTGACAGTCCCGGACCGTATTTCGGACCTTAATCCTACCGGCTGCAACGAGTTCGGCGAATGGCTGCGTTTCGAGACTCTGACCTGCTGTCACATAGACACATCGGCGGTCATTCCTGAACTTCTGACCGCCGATGAAAGAGCTTGGCTCAATGCCTACAACGCCTCCGTCTATGCCCGTCTGGCCCCCCGCATGACTGCCGAAGAAGCCGTCTGGCTCGCCGCCAGGACTCAGGCGTTGTAGCCGCCAGAACTCAGGCGTTGTAGCCGCCAGGACTTAAGCGTTGTAGCCGCCAGGACTCGGGCGTTGTAGCTGTCAGAACTCAGGCGTTGTAGTTGACGAGGTTGCCGGACAGATACTGGTCGTATGCCGTCATGTCGATGAGTCCGTGTCCCGACAGGTTGAACAGTATCACCCTGCTCTCGCCGGCCTCTCTGCATTTGTCCGCCTCGTCTATGGCCGCCGCAATCGCGTGGCAGGACTCCGGAGCGGGGATAATCCCTTCGGCCTTGGCGAAGAGAACCCCTGCCTTGAACGAGTCAAGCTGCTGAATGTCAGTTGCCTCCATCAGGCCGTCCTTCAGAAGCTGTGACACCACGGCTCCGGCTCCGTGGTAGCGCAACCCTCCCGCATGGATGTTCGCCGGAATGAAATCGTGTCCGAGCGAGAACATCGGAATCAGTGGCGTGAGTCCGCTCTCGTCTCCGAAATCATACTCGAACTTGCCGTGGCTCAGTTTCGGGCAGCTTGCCGGCTCAGCGGCGATGAACCGGGTCTTTTTCCCGTCAGACAGGTTGTGCCTCATGAACGGGAACGAGATTCCGCTGAAGTTCGAACCGCCGCCGAAGCAGCCTATCACTATGTCCGGGTATTCCCCTGCCATCTCCATCTGCTTCTCAGCCTCAAGTCCGATGACCGTCTGGTGCAGCCCGACATGACTCATCACTGAGCCGAGGGTGTATTTACACCTTTCGGGTGTGGTCATGGCGAGTTCCACAGCCTCGGAAATCGCAGTTCCCAAAGACCCCTGGTGGTAGGGATTCTTTGTGAGTATGTCCTTGCCCGCACGCGTTGACATCGACGGCGACGGGGTCACCTGCGCGCCGAAAAGCTGCATCATCGAGCGGCGGTAGGGCTTCTGCTCGTAGGAAATCTTCACCTGATAGACGGCAGCCTCAAGCCCGAACAGCCTTGCGGCGTAGGCAAGTGCCGTACCCCACTGCCCAGCGCCAGTCTCCGTCGTGACATTCGTTATGCCCTCCTCCTTGCAGTAGTAGGCCTGTGCGAGTGCGGAATTCAGTTTGTGCGAGCCTACCGGACTGACGCTCTCATTCTTGAAATAGATGTGTGCCGGCGTGTCCAGAGCCTTTTCAAGCCCGTATGCGCGGACAAGCGGAGTGGAGCGGTAGTAGGCGTAATATTCCCTGACTTTTTCAGGAATGTCAATCCACCTGTCTGTCATGTTCAGTTCCTGCCTGACGCATTCACGGCAGAACAGCACCGCCATCTCGTCTTCCGTCACCGGTCTGCGCGTTTCCGGATTGAGCATCGGCTGCGGTTTGTGAGGCATGTCAGCCTGGATGTTGTACCATTGCGTCGGAATATCATTCTCCTGCAGGAAAAATCTCTTCTGTTTCATTTTGTTGAGGGGTTATGTAATCCTTAAAAAATAAAGGGTGGCTCTCTTGAAGGAGCGGCTCTTTTGAAAAATCAAAAAGGGGATGACCCTTTTAAGTCATCCCCTCTTCCGTATTCTGTGTTTTCTCCGTTATGCGAGGCAAGGGCAGCAGTTGTGGATGCATACTGCAACTGCGACAGTCGCGAAGCCGAGGAAAATGATGGTTGCGAAGATGTAGGCGATGACCTTGAGTCTCTTGAGCCATATCGTGTTGTTCCATCCGAGGGTCTGGAATGCGCTCCAGAAGCCGTGGGTGAGGTGGAACCAGAGAGCTCCGAACCAGACGAGGTACAGAAGCGTAATCCACCATCGTCCGAAAGTGGCGTCAAGAAGGTCGTACGGATTGGACTCCTCAAGGCCTGTGAAGTGCTTGAGCTGCATGTCCGCCCAGAAATGGGTGAGGTGGAACGCTATGAATCCGAGGATGATGATTCCGAGGACAATCATGTTCCTTGACGCGAAAGAGTCGGTTCTGGCCTTGCTTGAAACGGCATAGCGGCAATAGCCTCCGCGGGCTTTGAGGTTCGTGTAAGTGAGGTAGCAGCCGTAGAAGATGTGGATGACGAAGCCGAGCGCGAGTATCGGAACCATCACTGTCACAATCGGGAGCGACATGAAATTGCATCCGAGCTGGAAGAGACCGTCTGACGCGCCGTATTCTCCGGTGCAGAGGTCAATCACGGCAAAGAGGTTGATGCTCATGTGGAGAAGAAGGAAAATGATGAGGAAAAGTCCTGAAATGCTCATTATGAGCTTCTTCCCGATTGACGAAGTGAAGATGTTAGCCATAGATATTCAGTCGATAATTCAATTTTCAAATGCTCTGACTCGTTTTCAGCGGTGCAAAGATATATTCTTTCTTCCAACTTTCATAATTATTCGGAGAATTTGTGTTCGTTTGATTATGAATTTGAACTATATTTGCAGAATGTAAGAGAAGGGATATGCAGCCGTGGGGAACGGGCCCCTGAAAGATGAAAAATTGACATGTACAGGAGAGTTTTGCTGAAATTGAGCGGGGAAAGCCTCGGCGGACCTGCGGGAAAGGGGATAGACGAGAACTGTCTTTCCGGATATGCGGGTGAGATTGCGCAGGCCGTGAAGATCGGTCTTCAGGTGGCGATTGTCATCGGAGGCGGCAACATATTCCGCGGACTGAGCGGTGTGGGAAAAGGATTTGACCGCGTCAACGGGGACAAGATGGGGATGCTCGCTACAGTAATCAATTCGCTCGGACTCGCGATGGCTCTGCGCTCTGCCGGAGTTGAGGCGGAGGTGTTCACGGCCACGCCGATGACTCCGATTGCCCGCTACTATATGCGGGACGACGCCGTGGCAGTCCTCGAAAGGGGAGGGGTGGCGCTTCTTGCGGGCGGCACCGGCAACCCCTTCTTCACCACGGATTCCGGAGCGGCTCTCCGCGCCCTTGAAATCAAGGCCGACGCGCTTCTGAAAGGCACGCGGGTGGACGGGGTTTACACGGCCGATCCCGAAAAGGACCCGGCTGCGGTGAAATATGAAGAACTCAGTTTTGACAAGGCGATGGAAGACCATCTCAAGGTGATGGACCAGACGGCGTTCGCCCTGTGCAGGGAAGGGAATATGCCCATAATCGTGTTCGACATCAACGGGAAAGGCAATCTTCTCAAACTCGTCGGAGGCGAAAAGGTCGGAACTCTGGTGCACATATAGGCCGGCACACCGTTTCATATAAAGATAAAAACACATATTAACACATATCACAATGATTGACAAGGCAAACGAAATCCTGGAAGAAGCCGGGATGAATATGGAGGATGCGGTGAAATTCCTCGAAGAAGACCTCAAGACCTACAGGGTGGGCAAGGCTAATCCGACAATCTTCGCCAATGTGCTGGTGGACTACTACGGTTCGATGACTCCGGTTCCGCAGGTCGCTTCCGTGACCGCTCCGGACGCAAAGACACTCGCCATCCAGCCGTGGGAGAAAAAGATGATTCCGGTCATCGAGAAGGCCATCATCGATGCCAACCTCGGGCTGACCCCGTCCAACAACGGCGAGACCATCCGCTGCACCGTTCCGCCTCTGACGGAGGAGCGCCGCAAGGAACTCATCAAGAAGGCGAAGGCTGCCGGTGAGAACTCCAAGATTGTCGTGCGCAACGCACGCCGCGATGCCATCGAGGCTCTGAAGAAGGCCCAGAAGGACGGACTCGCCGAGGATATGGAGAAAGACTACGAGGACAAGGTCCAGAAGGCGACCGATTCCTGGGTGAAGAAGATTGACGAGCTTGTTTCCGCCAAGGAGAAAGACATACTCACCGTTTGATGTGGTTCCCGATAGAAACCTCTCAGCCAAGAGCTTGCTGCGGCATTTCGGTGGAGAGGAACATTCGGAGATTGGATTGATTTGAAAAGTTTTTGTGGAGGAACCGGCTTTCCCGGTTCTTGTCGCGTCGTGATGAAATATTTATGAAAGGCAAAAAGATTAAAGGCAAAAGAATCAAGAGGATTTCACCTGTGAGCACAATGAAGTCCAACGGCAATTATGACTGGAAGTTCTCGACTTTCGGAGGGGTGACCAGGGTGAATATCAGCACCGGAGAAGACATAGCCCATCTGGGCGAACTCGACCAGAAACTCTGGACAGTGCTAAGCTGTCCGGCCTCGGGTCTTGAGATGGACCCCGACACGCTTGCCATGCTTGACCTTGACGGCGACGGGAAAATCCGAGTGAGCGAGATTCTCGCGACCGTGAACTGGCTCAAGCCCCGTCTGGCGGACATGAATGTGCTGATAGACCGTCCGGAGGAGCTTCCTCTGTCGGCGATTGACACGACGACTGACGAGGGGGCGAAGGAATATGCCTGCGCAAAGCGTATTCTCGGGAATCTCGGTCTTGAAAAGGATTCGATTTCGATTGCCGACATCAACGACAGCGTCGCCGTATTCGCGGGTACGCGCTTCAACGGAGACGGGATAATCACGGAAAATTCGACCGATGACGCCGGACTTCGGGAACTGATAAGAGAATGCATCGCCTCGTTCGGGCCGGTTCAGGACCGCAGCGGAAATCCCGGCACGGATGCGGACAGGATTGCCGCGTTCTACAAGGCCGCAGAGGACTATGTGGCGTGGAAGGATGCCGGAGTCGATGAGATTTTCCCTTATGGCGACGACACCGCTGAAGCCCTTGCCGCCTGCACTGCCCTGAAGGAAAAGGTCGCGGACTTCTTCATGCGCTGCAAACTTGCGGCGTTCAATTCCGACAGCACCGCAGTTCTTGACGTGACGGTGGATAGGATTGGGGAAATCAGTTCCAAGAATCTGACTGCCTGCACGGATGAGATTGCGGCCTATCCGCTTGCCAAGGTCAACCCCGATGCGCATCTTCCGCTCAAGGGAATCAACCCCGCGTGGAAGGCGGTCTTCGACAAGTTCAAGGCTTTGGTCGTCGATGCCGACTTTCCGAAGGCGGAGTATCTCACGGAAGAGCAGTGGCATGGGATTCTCTCCAAGTTCGACGCCTACACGGCGTGGTGCGGGGCGAAGGCCGGCGCTGAGGTCGAGGCTCTCGGGCGTGACCGCCTCGCCGTGCTGCTCAAGGAGAACCGCAAGGCGGAACTTGACGCTCTTGTCGCGAAGGACAGCGCATTCGAGGGGGAAGTGAACGAGATTCAGGCGGTGAACAGGCTTCTCCATCTCTGCCGCGACTTCTACACGCTCCTGCGCAACTATGTGACATTCTCCGATTTCTACTCCACCGAAGATTCCATATCGTCCGTATTCCAGGCAGGACGGCTCTACATCGACCAGCGCAACTGCGACCTCTGCGTCAAGGTTACTGACATGGGCAAGCAGGGCACGATGGCCGGAGCGAGCGGGATGTTCCTGCTCTACTGCGACTGCACCTCGAAGAAGACGGCCGACAAGATGACCATCGTCGCGGTGATGACCGACGGTGACATCAACAACCTCAAGGTGGGCTGCAACGCCGTTTTCTATGACCGCGCCGGAAACGACTGGGACGCTGTCGTGACGAAGATTGTGGATAATCCGATAAGCGTCCGGCAGGCCTTCTGGTCACCGTACAAGAAAATCGGGAACTTCGTGGAGACTCAGATTAACAAGATTGCCGCAAAGCAGGATTCCAAGGTGCTTGAAAAGGCCACTGCGGACATCTCTGCGGCGGGGACCAATGTCGCCGCCTCGGCATCTGCGGGAACGCCGGCCACTTCGGCACAGCCTTTCGACGTCGCCAAATTCGCCGGAATCTTCGCGATGATAGGCATGGCCCTCGGCTCAATCGGAACTTTCCTCGGAAGTCTCTACACGACCTTCGTGGGACTCAGTCTTCTGGGCATGCTCGGCTCTGTCCTCGGAATCATACTCATCATCTCCGGGCCGTCCATGATCATGTCATGGCTGAGCCTCCGCAAACGCAATCTCGCGCCGATTCTCAATGCCAACGGCTGGGCGGTGAACTCCAAGGTGATTGTCAATGTACGCTTCGGACAGACCCTCACGGGCATGGCCAAGATGCCTGTATTCGTCGGCAACGACCCGTTCGCGGAAAAGAAAATGCCGGCCTGGAAAAAGGCGGTCATCTGCATCGCCCTGATTCTCGGCATCCTTACCGGAGTCTATTTCTGCCTTCCGAAGGACATCCGTCCGTTCTGGCCGAAGCCGAAGGCTCAGACCGAGTGCCCGGCGGCGGAAACTTCTGCGTGCGGGTCCGGCTCGACAGTTTCGGCCGACTCCGCACCTGCGTCTGAATCTGCAGGCACAACGGAAGCCGGGTCATAAACCGTGGCGGCAGTTCAGCGCGATTTTCAGGAAAATGGACGGGACTGTCATTTTGTTGACCGGTGGAATCGGAAGCGGGAAATCGACCGTAAGGCGGATTCTTGAGGGGATGGGCGTGCCCTGCTACGATGCCGATTCTGCGGTGAAGCTTTTTTATGAAGTCCCGCCGGAACGGAAGGTGACGGCTTCCGGGCTTGGACATCTTGTTCCAGACACGCCGGAATCCCCCTTTCTGCTGCCTGAAATCGAGAAGGCTCTCGGACGGAGATTCCGCCGGAGCGACGGAGGTTTTGACAGCCGGGCGCTGGCCGGGGTGATATTCAGCGATGCGGCAAAGCTCAAGGCGGTCGAGGATATTGTGTTTCCCGCACTTGCCGCTGATTTTGATTGCTGGCGGACGGCGTTGCCGGAATCTGTCCCTATGGACGTTTCAGATACGCCCTCTGTTCCGGACGGCCCGGCAAAAGTCCCGCATGACATCGTAGTATTCGAGTCAGCCACGGCTCTCGACAAGCCGGACTTTCCGAAAGTATGGGACAGGTGTATTTGGGTGGACGCGCCGGAAGAACTGAGGATTGAACGGGTGATGTCCCGCGACAGCAGTTCCCGCGAACAGGTTCTGTCCCGTCTGCGTCTCCAGTCTCCGCTCGAAGAGCATCGCGGTGAAGTCGATGCGGTAATCCTCAACGACTGCACCCTCCCCGAACTCCGCCCCCGCGTGATTGACGCTATGGGTCATATCCTCAATACTTGCGGAACTTGAGTGGAAAATAAGTAAGCGTTAAGGATTACTAAATATAAAACCATATAAATTATGACATCAAAGAAAATGATGGCGGGCGCTGTCCTGCTTATTGCGCTGTCCTGCTCCTCTCCGGCAGGGAAAAATTGCGGCTGGGCGCCGGCCGGTGACCACATCCGTACGGTATGGGCGGAAGAGGTGAGCCCGAAGAATGCCAGAGGCGAGTATCCGCGCCCGCAGATGGTGCGTGAAGACTGGAAATGCCTTAACGGACTGTGGGACTATGCGGTGGCACCGGTGGATAAGGCTGAAATGCCAGAACCCGAGGGGAAGATTCTCGTCCCGTTCTGCATCGAGTCCTCTCTTTCAGGAGTAGGCCGCCGCGTGGGCGGGGAGAACAATCTCTGGTACAGGACAACGCTCGAGAAGCCGCGTGGCTGGGACGGCCGCAGGGTGCTGCTGCATTTCGACGCGGTGGACTGGTCTGCAGAGGTCTATCTGAACGGCTCTCTCGCCTGCACCCACACCGGGGGCTACACGGCCTTCACCGTGGATGCCACCGAGGCTCTTGAGAGCGGCAGGGCGGAACTCAAGGTAAAAGTCTGGGACCCGACCGACGACCCGAAGTACTCCATTCCTCGCGGCAAGCAGGTGTCGAATCCTTCCGGAATCTGGTACACCCCTGTCACGGGCATCTGGCAGAGCGTCTGGATGGAGCCGGTGTCGGAACAGGCCTACATAGCCGACTACAATGTCACCTCCGACATTGCCCTCGGGACATTCACGGTCAGCACGGAATGCTGCGGCGCGCAGCCTTCAGATGAAGTGAAGGTCGAACTGCTCTCCCCGAAAATCGGGTACAATCCGGAGCGCCCGGGCTGCAGGCTCTTCGGGAAAGTGAGCGCGACAGTCTCCGCCGGCAAAGATGCGGTGATTGCAGTGAAGAACCCGAAACTCTGGAGCGTGGACAGCCCGTATCTCTACGGTCTCAGAATCAGTCTCATACGCGACGGCAAGGTCATCGACAGCATTGACGGCTACACCGCCCTGCGCAAGATTTCGGAGCAGACGGACGAGACCGGCGTGAAAAGGCTGGCCCTCAACGACGAAATCCTCTTCCAGTTCGGCCCTCTCGACCAGGGATGGTGGCCTGACGGGCTTTACACCGCACCGACCGCCGAGGCTATGGCCTGGGATATCGAAAAGACCAAAGAGCTCGGCTTCAATATGATACGCAAGCACATCAAGGTCGAGCCTTCAAGATGGTATTACGACTGCGACCGTCTGGGAATGTTGGTATGGCAGGATATGCCGAACATCGGCCACTACAACAGACGCGACCAGTGGTCCCAGGGCGAAGACTATTACGGCAGCGGCTCGGACTACTGGGCTGCGGACGCGCGGAACAAGGCCAACTATTACAAGGAGTGGAAGGAGATAATCTCTCAGAGGAAGAAATTCCAGTCCATCGTCGTGTGGGTGCCTTTCAACGAGGCCTGGGGGCAGTTCGACACGAAGGCGGTGGCTGACTTCACGAAGGCCCAGGACCCGACCCGCCTTGTCAACGCCGCGTCCGGCGGAAACTGGGTGAAGGGGGCCGGCGACATTCTCGACACCCACGTCTATCCGGCTCCGCTTATGCGCATCCTTGACGACGGTATGGTCAATGTCCTCGGCGAGTACGGCGGCATAGGCTACCCGGTCGAGGGGCATCTCTGGACTCCCGACCGCAACTGGGGCTATGTGCAGTTCCAGAGCACGGACGAGGTGACCGACACCTATGTCACCTACGCCGGAGACCTCATCGACATCAAGCAGCTGGACAAATGTGCGGCTGCGGTATATACCCAGACCACGGATGTGGAGATTGAGGTCAACGGATTCTACACCTACGACCGCAAGCTGCTCAAGATGGACGCGGAGCGCGTGCGCGAGGCGAACCAGAAGGTGATCGACGCCCCTTGCACCCCTGCTCTCCCGCTTATCCGTCCTTCAAGCTTCCACTACAAGAGCCCCGAGGTCGGCAACAGCCACGCGCGGCTCTACAAGCTTCAGGCAGGTGACATAACGATGCAGGTCACCGACTTCGGCGCGAGAATCATTTCGCTCTTCGCTCCGGACAGGAACGGCGGGGAAGATGACATAATAGTGGGCTACGACGATGCCCAGAGGTATTTCCACAACACCGGAGAGCGCTTCCTCGGCGCGACGGTCGGCCGCGTCGCCAACCGCATCGGCGGCGGGAAGTTCACACTCGACGGCAAGACCTACGACCTTCCGAAGAACAACAACGGACAGACGCTTCACGGCGGACTCAAGGGAGTGGATATGGTGCTGTGGAAAGTGGCCGCAAGGACTCCTTCTTCAGTGACATTCACTCTCCGCAGCCAGGACGGCTCCGACGGTTTCCCGGGCAATCTCGACATCCGCCTCACCTACACGCTGACGGAAGACAACTGCCTCGACATAAAGTATGAGGCCGTGACTGACGCCGCGACCCCTGTGAACCTCTCCAACCACGCGTTCTTCAACCTGCACGGCAGCAAGGGCGGAAGCATACTCGACCACGTGATGACCATTGACGCGGACGCAATCACCCCTGTGGACAAATTCCTCATCCCGACCGGCGTGCTGATGCCGGTGGAGGGCACTCCGTTCGATTTCCGCGAGCCTCACGCAATCGGGGAAAGGGTTTCGCAGAAGCATCAGCAGCTTGCCTTCGGCGGCGGATATGACCACAACTGGGTGGTCAACGGCCACAAGGAGGGTGAGATGAAGTCAATCTGCACGCTCTATGACCCTTGCACCGGACGCGCCCTCGAGGTCATCACCGACCAGCCGGGTCTGCAGTTCTACTGCGGCAATTTCTTTGACGGAAGCTATCCGGGAAAGCAGGGACGCATCATCGGTCACCGCGAGGCTCTGGCTCTCGAGACCCAGAAATGGCCTGACGCGGTGAACCATCCGGACTTCCCGGACACGGTGCTCCGTCCGGGCGAGACCTACACCCAGCACAGCATCTACAAGTTCACGACAAGATAGGTAATCCTTAAAAAATAACTTGGATAGATTCTTTTTTTTGAAGAAGGAGTGTACCGGGCGTACACGACTGATGAAAAAAAGGATATAGACCAAAAAGAAACCAAAATCATGATAAGACCGGCGAAAAGGACGGAAACAGTCAAGGAATATTATTTTTCACGCAAAAGCAGGGAACTCTCCGCAGTCAACGCCTGGCGTTCTGCAAAAGGGGAGTCCCCTGTGATAAGCCTCGGAATCGGTGCACCGGACAGGATGCCGCCGGAGTCCGCAATCGAGTCCCTCTGCGAGTGCGCGCACAGAACGGATTCGCACGTCTATCAGAACTACAAGGGACTTCCGGAACTCCGCAAGGCGTTCGCGGACTGGTATGCCCGCTGGTACGGCGTGACTCTCGACCCCGCAACCGAAATCCAGCCTCTGGCCGGCTCCAAGGAGGGTATCCTGCTGCTCGCCCTCGCCTTCATAGACAAGGGTGACAAGGTGCTCGTCCCCGACCCGGGCTATCCGACCTACACCTCCGCACTCGAACTCGTGGAGGCCGGCATACTCACCTACGACCTGCTCCCCGAGAACGGCTGGAGTCCCGACTTCGAGGCTCTGGAGCGGATGGACCTCGACGGAGTGAAGATGATGTGGGTGAACTACCCTTCGATGCCGACCGGCAAGGCCGCTTCGGAGGAACTATACCGGAGAATCGTGAAGTTCGGACTCGAGCACGACATCCTGATTGTCAACGACAACCCCTACAGTTTCGTGCTCACGGACAAGCCGCTGTCAATCCTCTCCGTCCCGCGTGCGAAGGAATGCTGCATCGAACTTAATTCGCTCAGCAAGTCGCACAATATGTCCGGCTGGAGAATCGGGATGGTCGCGGGGGCGCAGGAACTGATTTCATCGGTGCTCAAGGTCAAGTCGCAGATGGATTCCGGTATGTTCAAGCCTATGCAGATGGCGGCTGTGGCGGCTCTCTCGCAGGGACCGGAATGGTTCGAAAAACTGAACGCGGGCTACCGCGAGCGCCGGGAAATCGCCTGTGAAATCATGGCCGCGCTCGGTGCGGACTGCCCGGCGGACGGGACCGGACTCTTCGTATGGGGACACATCCCGGCTGACAGCCCGCTGCTCGGACGGGCCGGGGAAACGGAGCGCATCGCCGCAGAGGCGGGCATAGCCCTCAGCGCCCCGGAGGACGGACGCGTGAAGACAAGGGGCGAACTCGTGTCCGACCATCTGCTCTACAAGGCCGGAGTCTTCGTCACTCCGGGCTGCATTTTCGGCCACAACGGCCGCGACTGCATCCGCATCTCCCTCTGCGCCGACGCGGAGAAACTCTCCGCCGCCCTGCGCCTTGTCCGTCAAGTTGAGATATGAAGACAGCATTTGACATAATTCCGATTGGGGAGTGGGGGCTGTTTTCCGTCCCTCCGCGGCCGTGCGTGATTGCCGGGCCTTGCAGCGCCGAGTCGGAGGAGCAGGTGATGGAGACCGCCCGGGGGCTGAAGGCTGCCGGGATGAACGTGTTCAGAGCCGGTCTGTGGAAGCCGCGTACGCATCCGGGATGTTTCGAGGGCGTGGGGGCGGAAGGGCTTGAGTGGCTGCGGAAAGTGAAGACGGAACTCGGGATGGCCGTGGCGACCGAGGTTGCGGGCGGGCTTCACGTGCGGGAATGCCTTGACGCGGGCGTGGACCTTGTCTGGATCGGGGCGCGGACGAGTGCGAATCCCTTTCTCGTCCAGGAGATTGCGGACGCGCTGAAGGGGACGGATATTCCTGTGCTCGTAAAAAATCCGGTCAGTCCGGACCTTGACCTCTGGGTCGGGGCGCTTGAGAGGCTCGCCGGCGCGGGAGTGCGCAGGATGGGCGTGATACACAGGGGATTCTCCACATCGGAAAAAATCAAGTACAGGAACGACCCGTTGTGGAGATATGTCATCGAACTGCGCAGCCGTTTCCCCGAACTTCCGTTCTTCTGCGACCCGAGCCACCTCGCCGGCAAACGCGAGTACATCGGGGCGGTCTCTCAGCGCGCTATGGACCTCGGGCTTGACGGCCTTATGGTGGAGTGCCACTGCAGTCCGGAGTCCGCGCTCAGCGATGCCGCACAGCAGCTCACTCCCGGGGCGCTTGCCGACCTGCTCGAGAACCGCCTGACGGTGCGCGAGGCCGACTCCGCCGACACTTCCTACCGCGAGACCATCCGAGAACTCCGCGCCGGGATTGACGCTCTGGACGAGGAACTCATCGGCATACTCGCCCGGAGGATGGAAATCAGCCGCCGCATAGGGGAGAGCAAGCGGGAGAACAACATCGCCATACTGCAGGCCGGCCGCTGGGAGTCCGTGCTTTCTGACGTGATTGCCCGCGGACGCGCAGAGGGTCTTGACGAAGATTTCGTCCGGACCGTCTTCAACGCCATCCATGATGCCTCCGTCAAGGCTCAGGAATAGGCGCAGACCGTCCTGAAAGGCGCATTGCTGCGTTATGCTCCTCGGTAAAATCCTCACAACCACAAGGTTGCTGCGGTTTTACCTTCGTCGCAAGCCTTGCACTGCATCCTTTCAGAACAGTCTGCGGTGCAGTTGTATTATTTCAGATTTTCGCCGTCAGCAAGCCCGCTAATCAGTTCTGCGAAGACGCCGCGCTCCTCGTCGGAGAGGAACTGTGCGCGGATTGGCATATAGAACATCCTCTGACGCAGGTCGTCGGGGACGTTCTTGCAGTCGCGGATGCGCTGGTAGTCCTTTTCCGTGGTGATGACAAGGGAAGTCGGATGCGCCTCGGCGAGCGAGCGGATGGACGATATGTCCGATTTCGTGAACTTGTGGTGGTCGCCGAACTTCAGATGCCCGACCAGACTGTAGCTCAGGCGTAGCTGCTCGGAGAAAGGCGTGTCGTCAGCTATCCCGCTGAACATCACCGCCATCTTGGAGTAGAGATAGCGGCTGTTGCCCTCCGGAAACACCGGCTGAGCCTCGTCGTAGCCGATTTTCGTGAAGAACAGGTACTGCTTCCGGCCATTGTCGGCGCGCCATCCGAAACAGTCCTTCGGATTGTATCTCTCGATGCCCAGCGACAGCGCCCATCTGTCCTTCTCCCAAGGATTCATCTCCCACGGGCACTTCGACACAATCAGCGCGTCCGCCGCCGCAATCCTCTCCGGAAGGTCGCGCAGCCGTCCTATCGGCAGCAGACTGTCCTTGAACACCGGGCGGTTATGGTCAATCAGCACAATCTGGAGATTCGTACGCAAAGCCCTGAACTGGAAACAGTCGTCCAGAACCAGCACATCCGCCGGCGTTATCTCCTTTGCCAGACACTTGCGTGACTTCCTGCTCTCCAGAAAAGCCTTCGGGTCGGTCAGAATCCTGCAGCCTTCGACCCTGTTCCTGTCAACGGCCACGGTGATGCCCGGAAACTTCTTCTTAATCTGCAGCGGCTCGTCCCCGAAATCCCTTGCCGAGCCGTCCGCCGTCACAATCTGGAATCCTTTCAGCCTCCGCCTGTAACCCCTCGACAGCACCGCCACATTCTTGCCGTACCATTTCTCGCTGCGGAGCAACATCCTGACAATCATCTCGGTATGCGGGGTTTTGCCCGTTCCTCCCACGGTGATGTTTCCGATTCCGATTGAGGGCACGCCGCTCCCGTGAACCTTGCGGATTCCGCTGTCATAGAGAAAATGTCTCGCCCTGAGGGTGAGGAAATATGGAAAAAGAAGGATTCTGTCAATCATAATTCTGAATGTTGTCATATATCGACCCGGCCTCCGGACACCATCCGCCCCACCGTTCCGCCACCTCGTCCAAAGTCGCGTAGAGCTGCTGGATGTCGTAGAGAGTCACAAGGCGCAGCCGGGTTTCCTTGAAGTCCGGGAGACCTTTGAAATAGCAGGAAAGATGCCGGCGCATCTCGATGACCCCGACATGCTCCCCCTTGATTTCCACCGATTTGGCAAGATGCCGCTTCGCAAGTTCCACCCTTTCGGCGACGCTCATCTGCGGAAGAATCTCTCCCGTGCGGAGATAGTGCTTGATTTCCCGGAATATCCACGGATGTCCGAAAGTGGCCCGTCCTATCATAATCCCGTCGACTCCATAGCGTTCAAACGCATTCTTCGCGTCCTGCGGCGTCTTTATGTCCCCGTTCCCTATGATGGGGATATGCATTCTCGGATTGTTCCTGACCTCACCGATGAGAGTCCAGTCCGCCTCCCCCTTATACATCTGGCAGCGCGTGCGTCCGTGAATCGTAAGAGCCTGAATCCCCGTGTCCTGCAACCTCTCCGCGAGTTCGACGATGATTTTCGAATCTTCGTCCCATCCGAGGCGGGTCTTCACCGTCACCGGCTTCTTCACCGCGTCCACGACCCTCCGCGTGATGTCAATCATCTTGTCAGGCTCGCGCATCATCCCGCTTCCCGCCCCGCGCCGTGCAATCTTGCTGACCGGGCAGCCGAAGTTTATGTCGATGACATCCGCCCCGTGCGTCTCCACGAGTTCCGCCGCCCTGTCCGCCATCACCGCCGCATCGACCATGGCCTCCGGTACGCTCCCGTAAATCTGTATCCCAATCGGAGCCTCGTAGTCGTAAGTCACGAGTTTTTCGAGCGATTTCCGGGCATCTCTGACCAGCCCGTCGGAGGAGATGAACTCCGTGTACATCATATCCGCGCCGAACTCCTTGCACACCCACCTGAAGGACGGGTCGGTCACGTCCTCCATCGGCGCAAGCAGCAGCGGCCGCTCACCCAAATCTATGTTCTCGCCAATCTTCATCCGGCTCCGTCGTTTTACG
>CAVDEO010000041.1:0-19845 GCA_963607915.1 bacterium | reverse complement strand
TGTCATGGACAGGAAAGTGGTCATAATCCCTACTTATAACGAGAGGGAGAACATCGAGAAGATTATCCGCGCCGTGTTCGCGCTGGAGGGAGACTATCATGTGCTCGTGATTGAAGACGGGTCGCCGGACGGGACTGCCGGAATTGTCCGCAAGATGCAGGCGGAATTTCCGGAGCGTCTGTTCATGATTGAGAGGTCCGGAAAGCTCGGGCTCGGAACGGCCTACATAACGGGCTTCAAGTGGGCTTTGGAGAAGGGATATGACTATGTGTTCGAGATGGACGCGGACTTTTCGCACAATCCCGACGACCTTCCCCGGCTCTACGAGGCCTGCGCGAAAGGTGGAGCGGATCTTGCCGTCGGCTCGCGCTACTGCAACGGAATCAGCGTAATCAACTGGCCGATAGGCCGTGTCATCATGTCCTACTATGCTTCGGTCTATGTGCGGACGGTGCTCGGGATGAAAGTCTATGACACCACGGCCGGGTTCAAGTGCTACCGGCGCAGGGTGCTGGAAACCATAGATCTGGACAGGATAAGCATGTACGGATATGGATTCCAGATTGAGATGAAATACAGCTGCTACAAGCTCGGATTCAGGATTGTGGAGGTGCCGATAATCTTCGTTGACCGCAAAGAGGGCACGTCGAAGATGAGCGGAAGCATATTCGGGGAAGCCTTCTGGGGCGTGTTGAGACTCAGATTCCGTAAAATCCGTCCGAGGAATCCGGAGGAAAAACATAGGGACAGAATATAGGGACGAAACATAGGTTCGGAGGAAAGGATGAAGAGCAGGGAATTCAAGGGAAGTTTTCTGACATATCTGATATCGCTGGCGGCAATCACCCTGTGGGGCGCGTCCTACATCTGGTCGGACAGTCTCATCGCAAGGGGGATTTCCATTTTCTATTTCGTTTTCGTCAGGATATTCATCGCAGGACTTCTGCTTCTCGCTTTCAATGCGGTGACGCGAGAACTGGTGTCAATCAGGAGAAAAGACCTCAAGTGGTTCCTGCTTCTGGCCCTTTGCGAGCCGTTCATCTATTTCCTTTTCGAAACCTTCGGCATAAAGCTCACGGGGTCTCCGACGCTGAGCGCGATGACGATTGCGACGATTCCAATATTCTCGATTTTCGCCGGAGTCGTCTTTTTCCGGGAAAGAATCTGCGGAATCAACATTCTGGGGATATTCCTCTCTCTCGCCGGAATCGTTCTGGTGGCCATGGCCAAAGGCGAACTTGGGGAGCACTTCATGATCGGTGTCGCGTTTCTGCTGATTGCGGTCGTCTCCGAAGTCTGCCACGCGAGCATAACGAGGAAACTCAGCGACCGATATTCCAGCCGTAACATCGTGATGTACCAGTTTCTCATCGGCTCGGTGTATCTGCTTCCGCTGTTCATCTTCAAGGGGTTGGACGATTTCACCCCGGAAGTCTATCTCAGTTGGGAGACATGGGAGCCGATTCTCTGCCTCGCTGTCCTCTGCTCAAGCGTCGCTTTCTCACTGTGGGTCGGGACCATCAAGAAACTCGGCGTTGCGAAGTCAAGCATTTTCACCGCGCTGATTCCGGTGGCCTCGGCGATAATCGCGTGGCTCTGCGGTCACGAGCTGCTCAATGCGCGTCAGTGGCTCGGGGTGGCGGTCTGCACGGTCGGGGTGATTCTGTCGCAGGTTACGGGCAAGAACGGAAAAACGGAAAAAGGATGCGGAGTTCCGCAAAAATGGTAAAATATGGAGTTTGAAGGCAACGCGCCGAAGGGCGGGGACTGCAAGTCCGTCTCTGGAGACGAAAAATATATGCGCGAGGCCCTCAGGGAGGCTCGGGCAGCCTTTGAGGAAGACGAGGTGCCTGTCGGAGCGGTCGTCGTGTGGAACGGGAGAGTCATCGCAAGGGGGCACAACATGACGGAGAGGCTTCACGATCCGTCGGCGCATGCGGAGATGATAGCGCTGACTGCGGCCACGGAGGCCACAGGAGGAAAATACCTCGACGAATGCACCCTGTATGTCACGGTTGAGCCATGTCCGATGTGCGCCGGGGCTATGAACTGGGCGCAGACGGGACGGGTTGTCTATGGGGCGGCGGATCCGAAGCGCGGGTTCTCGAAGTTCACGCCGTCTCTGCTGCATCCCCGGACAGAAGTCGTTTCGGGAGTCATGGCGGAGGAATGCGGCTCACTTGTCAGCGAATTTTTCAGGAACAAAAGAATGTAGGGGGGCTACATCCCTGAAGCAAAATCATAACTGGACTCATATATGTTCAATTTGGAGTCACTCGGGCTGTTGGGACTGTTCATCGGGACATTTCTCGCCGCGACGGTTCTGCCGTTCAGTTCGGACGCGCTTTACGTCGCAGTGCTGGCGGCGACAGAAAATCCGGTGGGATGTCTGGTCGTGGGGACTGTCGGCAACTGGCTCGGGAGCGTTGTGACCTACTGGATGGGACGCATAGGCAGATGGGAGTGGATTGAGAAGTGGTTCAGGGTGAAGAAGGAGACGCTCGAAAAGCAGAAGGCGAAGGTTGACAGGTACGGTGTCTGGCTCGCCCTGCTCGCATGGGTCCCCGTAATCGGAGATGTCATCGCCATAGCCCTCGGCTTTTACAGGACACGACCCTGGGCGACGATGTTCCTGCTTCTTGTCGGCAAGTTCGCCCGCTTCCTCCTGTGGAATCTGATTTACGGACTGCTGTAATCATAGGCATAAATCGCTGTAATCATAGGCATAAATCAGAGAATATCGTAAATTCGCAGAATCGTCACAAGCCACGAAGTATCATATCATATCATATCATATCATATCATATCATATCATATCATAGCATAGCATAGCATAGCATAGCATAGCATAGCATAGCATAGCATATAACACACAGAATCGGACACCAAAAATCACGGAATATGAAACACGCATTCGTTTTTCCCGGACAGGGAGCACAGTTTACGGGGATGGGACTGGACCTTTATGAGAAGGGAGGAAAATTGAGGGATATGTTCGAAAGGGCGAACGACATTCTCGGATTCAGGATTAGCGACATAATGTTCGAAGGCTCTGCGGAGGAGCTGAAACAGACCCGGGTGACACAGCCGGCGGTGTTCCTGCACTCGGTCGCCAAGGCTCTGGAGTACGGGAAGCCGGACATGGTCGCCGGACATTCGCTCGGCGAGTTCTCGGCTCTGGTCGTCTGCGGAGCGCTGGAATTTGAGGATGCGCTGAGGCTCGTGGCCGCCCGTGCGACGGCGATGCAGAAGGCCTGCGAGCTGCGGAGAGGCGCAATGGCGGCAATCATCGCGCTGGAACCGGAAGTGATTGAAAAAGTATGCGAGGAAGTCAGTGGAGGTCTGAAAGGGGCATCATCCGGAACGGGAAATCCGGCAGAAGGACAGGGCATTGTCGTGGCGGCGAACTACAACTGCGACGGGCAGACGGTGATTTCAGGAGATGCAGCGGCTGTGGAGGCCGCCTGTGAGAGACTCAGGGAAGCGGGGGCTAAGAGAGCCGTCATGCTTCAGGTCGGCGGCGCATTCCACTCCCCTCTCATGGAACCGACACGGGCGGAACTTGCCGAAGCCATATCACTCGTCCGTATGCACGAGCCCGAATGTCCCATATATCAGAACTTTACGGCAAAAGCTACGACTGACCCGGAGGCCATGAAGCGGAATCTGCTCGCGCAGCTGACCGCCCCCGTGAGGTGGACTGAGACAGTCAGGAACATGGCAGCCGATGCCTCGGCAGAACTCGGAGTTCCGGCCGCAGAGGCGATTGATTTCACGGAAATCGGACCTGGGACGACTCTGACCGGCCTGATTCGGAAGATTGCCCTATAAGGCTCTGCCGTCAGAGAGGTGTTCCAGCCAGAAAAGGTGGTCGCTGTTCAGGGAATGTTCGCCCTGACTGCCTCTGTAACCGTGCATCCCGTCGGGATAAATCATAAGCTCGAAGTTCTTTCCGGCTTTCTGGAGGGCGTCGATGAGGATGAGGGTGTTCTGGAAGTGGACATTGTCGTCGCCGGTGCCGTGGGTCAGGCGGAGCATAGCCCCGCGATTGCCGGGATTCCCGGATTCGGCTTCGACGGACTCGCTCTCTTCCCGTGATTGTCTGAAAGCCGCCGGATATTCAGTGACATAGTTCAGGGCGCAGGCACGCGCATAGCCCTCGGGGTTGGTCTGAGGGGTTTCCATATAGCGTTCCGTGTAGTGCGTGTCGTAGAGCGCCCAGTCATAGACTCCCCCGCCGGCGATGCCGCAGCGGAACTTGTCACTGTGACGCATCACGAGCATCGCAGTCATCGTGCCTCCGAAGGAGAAGCCCTCCACGCCGATGCGGTCGGCGTCCACATAAGGCTGAGCCGCAAGATAGTCCGCCCACTCGCAGAAATCGCTGACAGGCCAGGATGTGACATCCCTGTAGACCATGTCCTCCCCCACCCTGCCGTTGTGTCCGGCCGCACGGGAGTCACAGATGATCTTGATGATTCCGTTTTCCGCGAACCACTGGTTGACTTCGTCCGGTTCACGCCATCTGTCGCGGACATACGGGGTGTCCGGCCCGCCGTAAACCTCCATCACGACGGGATATTTCACCGCGCCCGACGGATCGAATCCTTTGGGATATGTAATCATCGCGGGCAGCGTGAACCCGTCTTTTGTCGTCATCGTAATGAGCCGTGGGAATGAGTATTGCGTCGCGTCGAAATTCTCCGGGGTGAAATCCCTCACAATCTCCGTAGCTCTGACTTTTCCGTTTTTCAGCAGATGGCGGACTTCTTTCGTCGGAGTCATGGAGTTAGAGAGGTATGCCGTGAACGACTTCGAGTCATCCGCGAATGTCACCCCGGCGGCATTCAGTTCAAGCGGGGTCAGGGCTGATGGAATGCAGCAGCCGGAAGATTTGCCTGTGCCCTGTTCCGAAGCCCGCCCCGCACCTGAGCCGTGAGCGATGCCCCTGAAACTGCCGCGGACGATGTCCCGGGGGATGTCGACGGAGAACACGGTCACGCGGGGGGCGCCGTCAATCTTCGCGGAGAAATAGAGCTTGCCGGCTTTCTCGTCCGCCCTGAGCACGGTCGCATCCCACAGCCGGCTGTCCGTCAGCCGTTTGACGACAGTCCCGTCATAGGCTATGAAATAAATCTGGTCCCATCCGGTCTCAAAACGGCGGGCGACATAAAGGCCGTGCGCGCCGAACTCCATGCTGTTGAACCAGTCCAGCCAGGTCGGATATTTCTCATTGTAAATCAGGCGTTTCTCCCCTGTCGAGGCATCCACCGCGAAAAGGTTCAGGTCATTCTGAATCCTCGGAAGGGTCGGGACATAGAAGTCGCGGCTGTCAGCGCTCCAGAAAGGGATGCCGAAGTAGCCGTCGCAGACATTGCCCTCACCGTAAGACGACGCCGCAGTGCAGCCGGGAGTCGCCGTCGCCGAAGTCCCTCCCATAACCGGGAAGTCGGCCCATATGATGCCTTGAGCGATGTCCGGAGCGCCGCTGCATCCGGACTCGCCGGCATTGCCCGCAGCACAGCCTTCTGATGTCCTCGCCTTCACTTCCATAATGCCTATCCTGACAAGCGGATTCGCCTGCCCGGCCTTCGGATAGCGGGTGTTGTTGAGACGGCCCTGATAGCCCGCGTGGTCCGGCGCGGAAACGTCATAACCGGCGAACGGGGAATAAATCGGAAAATACGGGACAGCTGTGTTGTCAAAACGGTAGAACCCGAGTTTCCGGCTGTCCGGAGACCACCAGAACGCCTTGTAGCGCGACGGCCGTCCGAGAATCTCCTCATAATAGACCCACGATGCGTAACCGTTGAGAATCAGGTCGCTGCCGTCATCCGTCAGTCTCCGTTCAACTCCGGAGGAGAGATCCTCGACCCAGAGGTCATTGTCTCTGGTGAACGCAATCATCGTCGAATCAGGCGAATATGTCGGATTCACCCTCGAATCCGGAATCTCCCCGACGGTCCGGGCGATGGCTTGGGCGATGGCCTCAGCGACAGACTGCACAGGAGCCTGCGCCGCCGACGCCGTCCAGCAGAATATCGTAACCACAGTAAAAATCAGCTTTTTCATATCCATGACATCATTCATTTGTCCATATTCTCAATCGTCCCCGTGACCTCCCGTTTCATTCTCCGGAGAAAGACAGTCACCTGAACATTTCGTCCTTGAAATTCACGAGATAAACTTTCTCTACAGCCCTCGTGAACGCCGCGTACAGCCACTTCAAATCGTCAAGCGCCAGCGACTCCTGCCAGAAGGGGTTGTCGATGAACACGCAGTTCCACTGTCCGCCCTGCGACTTGTGGCAGGTCAGAGCCTCGGCGTACTTGAGCTGGAGAGCGTTGAAATACTTGTCCTCCCTCACTGCCTCCCAGCGCTTGCGTTTCGCGCTTATGTGCGAGTAGTCGGCATCCACACCCATATAAAGCATATTCTGCTGCTCATGGCTGAGCGAAGCCGACTCGGAATCCAGAGTGTCAAGAATCACCTTCGCCGTGAACTCCTGGTCGCCGTAGTCCGGCAGCAACAGACGCGCAGAGGCGAAATGCAACCCATATCGTTCCTCATAGTCAGAGATTTTCAGAAGTTTCGCGATGTCCCCGTTGGCTATGTAATCCACGCCCTCAAGGTGCTCGCAGAACTGGTAGCAGTTCTTCACAATCATCAGCTTGTCCCCCCTCACGAGCCTCTCATCCTTGAACTGCACCATCGAGCGTACGCCCAGATTGTACCTTATCGCCCTTTTGTTCGAACGGCAGAGAATCACGGTCTCGTCCTCCCCGTAACGGGAATATGCCTCGGAGAGACATTCTATCAGTTCGCCGCCTCCGATTCTCACGACATCGTCATATCCCTCCGTCTCAAGAGCAATATCTTCATAATCAAACATATCCCCGTCAATCTCCGGACGGGTTATGAGTTCTCGTATTCTCGTCGCGCCGGCAAGAATCCCAGATTCCTTCTGCTGACGCACGACGGTAGTGAGGGTGCAGAACACGGCTCCCCCCATCATCGCCATATACTCGCGGGAAAGCGCCGGGCTGCAGTCCATCCCCACCGGGGGCAGCTGTGCGGCATCCCCGATCAGCACAAGCTTGCAATTCACCCCGCTTCGGACGAAAGCCACGAGATCCTCAAGCAGGTTGCCGCTGCCGAAAGAAGCGGAAGAAGACTGCTGCGCGGCCTCTATGCCTATGAGAGAAACTTCATCGACGACGAAGAGCGTGTCCCTGTCCTTGTTCGGAGCGAGCGAGAACTGTCCGTGACCGTCCCCTCCGACGGATTTCTGACGATAGATATGCTTGTGTATCGTGGCTGCGGGACGGCCGGCACAGTTCGATAGCACCTTGGCCGCACGCCCCGTGGGTGCGAGAAGCACGGTCTTGATTTTCAGTGACGCGAGGGTGTTGACGACGGCCGAGACTGCCGTAGTCTTTCCGGTCCCCGCATACCCGTTCACCACCAAGATGTCGTCATCCATCCCGATGAACTCCGCAACTGTCCTGAGGAAATTGTCCTGACACGGCGTGGGTTCACATTTCAGACGGGAGCGGAACCCCCTGTACAAGAAATCCTCCTTACCCATCACCTTGCCTTTCTGTTGAACATGAGATAGACGACAATCAGAACCGGATAGATTTCCACACGGCCGAGGAACATGTTGAAAGTGCAGACCAGTTTCGCCGCCGCCGGCATCGCCGCAAAGCTGTGGGTGTCGGCAATCGTGCTCACTCCGAGATTGCTGATGCTCGCCATCGCCGCCGCCGTGGCATCAGCCCCGCTGAGACCGGTCGCAAGCAGGATTATGACCGCGAAGATTATCAGCAGCATATATATGGTCATATATATCAGCACGGAATTGACGACGGCGTCGGTCACCAGATGATTCCCCACACGCACGGAACAGACCGAGTTGGGATGCAGACGGCGCTTGACTTCACAGCCTATCGACTTCACGGCGATGAGCACCCTGTCGGTCTTGAGACCGCCGGTGGTGGAACCGGAACAGCCGCACTGCAGACCGCAGTAGAGCAGCAGGACTGAAGCGAACATCGGCCAGGAGGCGGCGTCCATGGTGGTCAGCCCTGTAGTGCTTATCAGGCTGACGACGTGGAAGGTGCCGTCAAACAGCGCCTCCCACAGCGAGCCATAGTTCCCCTCCGTCATCAGCGATGCGGTCACGAGCAGCGAGACGACAGCAATCGTCCCGAGATAGAAACGCACCACCGGATTTCTGAACACCTTGAACGACCCCGTCGTCACAAAAGTGAATATGACCCCGAAGTGCATAGCTGCAAGCATCATGAAAAACATCACTGTCAGCTCGATGAGCTTGGAATCATAGAAGCCTATGGAGGCGTTGTGCGTGCTGAATCCCCCCGTGGCGACGGTGCTGAACGAATGGTTCACCGCATCGAAGAAACTCATCCCGGCCGCCCACAGCAGCAGGGTTTCGACAATCGCGAGCGAGATGTAGACAAGGCATATGATTCCCACGGTACGGGAAGACTTGTAGCGGTAGCCCTCGCGCGAAAGCGATGAAATCTCGAGATTAGTCATCCTCAGTCTGAACGGACTCGCGTCAGGAAGTACGAGAAGGAGAAAGACGACGACTCCGAGCCCCCCGATGAAATGGGTCGAGGAGCGCCAGAAAAGCAGGCTCTTCGGCAGCGCTTCGACATCCGACACGACCGTGGAACCTGTGGTGGTGAAACCGGAGACGGACTCATACCAGGCGTTCACAAGCGAAAACTCCCCTCCGTAGAGGACATAGGGCAGCATTCCGAATATGAACGAAAGAATCCACGAGATGAATATTATCATATAACCGTCACCCATAGTGATGGGCGGGGTCTTTCTCACGAATATGAACGGAAATGCTCCGACGACGAAGGTGATGAGAAAACTGATGGCAAGAGAGCCGAACGCGGAATCCTTCCCCTCGCCGAGAGAAATCATCATCGATATGAACATGAACAGGGCGCTCACCAGAAGCGCCTTGCCTACATTCACCGATATGACCTTCACATTCATGATTTGTGTTTCTCATGTACCTCCGGTACACTATTTCTTCAAAAGAGAATCTATCCTCAAAAATAAATCTCAAACTCCGTTTTTGGCGCGGAGCAGCTTCATGCGGCGCTTGAGGTCGGCGTTCTCCTCCGTGATTTCGGAAAGCGAGGAGTTCAGTTCCTCGAGTTCGTCATCCCCGTCGAAATCATAGGAGTAGCATTTGCCTGACGCACGATAGACCGTCATCCCGGCGTTCATGCGACGTACGGGTTCCACGAAATAGTACAGGAAGAAGAAGAGCAGCAGCACGACCAGCAGCAGTCCCGCGGCCACGGAGACCACTCCGGGGACGATGCTCCGGTAGAAACTCTCCTGAAATGTCTCGGAGTTGGCTTCGAGGTCATCATAAATCGCAGCGTTGAGATTCTCAAGGTCGGAATGCAGACGGTTGAAGCGCGGCTGAAGCCTCTCGAAATACCAGCCTCGTGAGTCTATGAAATCCGAGGATATGACATTCTGGAGTTCAAGCGACGTGAGCATATAGGCAGAATAGGCATATGCGACGGAATCCGCAAGAGGCAGCGCACGGCGCGAGGTCAGCGACTGTTTGAGACTGTCGCAGTGGCTCAGGAATATCTCCCTGTCGAATTCCGGCAGGATGTTGGAACTTTCGTCGCCTATGACGGCCAGAATCTTGAGATTGTAGCTGTCCGTGATGGTCGCGAGCCGCTGCGAAACATTGATGCTCTTGATGTTGGAGGCGATGAGGTCGGAGACATAGTTGCTCATCCTCCTGTACTCCACCACCGATATGATGCTGGAAAGCATGAGGATGACCGCGATGGAACTCATCCCGAGGATGAATTTCCCCCGCATCGAGATTCGCCGCTCGCGCCTCCGGACTATTTTCTTCCAATCGAAAACCATCTCATTTCTTCCGGCAGGGAACCGTCTCAGAATTTGAACGAATCTTTCAGGGCAGTGGTCTTGTTGAACACGAAGTGCTCAGGAGTCGAATCGGGATCCCTGAAGAAATACCCGACGCGCTCGAACTGGACGGCAAGTCCGGAATTGTCCTCAAGCAGAGCCGGCTCGGCGAAGCCCTCGGCAATCTTGAGCGAATCCGGATTGAGATACTCCTTGTAGTCCCTGCCCTCCGGAATCGCGCCCATCTCAGGCTCGGTGAAGAGCTTGTCGTAGAGACGCAGCTCGACCTTCTTCGCGTGCTCCGCGCTCACCCAGTGGATTGTGCCCTTGACTGAACGCCACTCTCCCGAACCCGGACGGGTTGAAGGGTCGTAGCTGCACTTGAGCTCGACGACATTGCCTTCGGCATCCTTGACAACCTCGTCGCACTTGATTATATAGGTGTATTTCAGGCGCACCTCGCCGTCCGGCTTGAGACGGAAATATTTCTTCGGAGCGTCTTCCATGAAATCGGCTCTGTCGATGAGCAGCTCGCCGGTGAAAGGAACCTTGCGTGAAGGACCTTCCGGAGCCGCCGGGTTAAGAGGCGCATCGAACCACTCGACCTTGCCCTTCTCCCAGTTCGTAATCGTGAGCCTAACCGGATTCTGGACGACCATATAGCGGTTCGACCTTTCGTTAAGGTCCTGACGCACACACCATTCCATAAGCTGGAGATCAATCAGCTGCTCCCTCTTCGCGAGACCCACCTTGTCGACGAACATCTTGATGGCCTCCGGAGTGTAGCCCCGGCGGCGTATTCCGCAGATGGTCGGCATGCGCGGGTCGTCCCAGCCGCTGACATAGTTGTTCCGGACAAGTTCGAGGAGCTTGCGCTTGCTCATCACGGTGTAGGTGAGGTTGAGGCGCGCGAACTCGTACTGATGGGACGGGAATATGCCGAGCTGCTGAATGAACCAGTCGTAGAGCGGACGGTGGACATCGAACTCGAGAGTGCAGATGGAGTGGGTGATGTGCTCGATGGAGTCGCACTGCCCGTGGGTGTAGTCGTACATCGGGTAGATGCACCATTTGTCGCCCGTGCGGTGGTGGCTGGCGTGCACGATGCGGTACATGATCGGATCGCGGAACATCATGTTCTTGCTCGCCATGTCAATCTTCGCACGGAGCACTTTCTCGCCGTCGGCATATTTCCCCGCCTTCATCTCCCTGAAGAGACGGAGGTTCTCTTCGACGCTGCGGTTCCTGTACGGGCTGTCCGTACCTGGTTCGTTCACTGTCCCCCTTCCGATGCGTATTTCTTCCTGAGACTGGTCGTCGACATAGGCAAGTCCTTTCTTTATAAGCTCTTCCGCCCATTCATAAAGCTGGTCGAAATAGTCCGAGGCATATCTTTCCTCCGCCCACTGGAAACCGAGCCATTTGATGTCCTCCTTGATGGAATCCACGTATTCGGTGTCCTCCTTGACAGGATTGGTGTCGTCGAAACGGAGATTGGTCTTTCCGCCGTATTTCTGCGCAAGTCCGAAGTTGGTGCAGATGCTCTTCGCGTGTCCGATGTGCAGGTAGCCGTTGGGCTCCGGCGGAAAACGCGTCATGATGCTGTCGTACTTGCCCGCTGCAAGGTCCGCCTCGATGATTTCCTCAAGGAAGTTCAGGGGTCTCGCCTCCGGAGCTTCCGCTGTCTTGAAAGTCTCTTCCATCCTATTTCTGATTTTATGTCTCGCGTTATGGCTATATGTCAATATCTTACAAACCTTCGTCTTCGAAGACGGGTTCATATCTCCGACAATATCGTACAAATATAAGGGATTTTTAGTATTTTTGCGCCGCTTTCGGGGCATTTATGTTCTATGATTCCATGTCCCGACGGTGATGTTTGAAATTCGGAAATATCGGGATATGGCGTCAGTTCAGTCAATGACAGGCTACGGGAAGGCGGAGCTTGTGACAGAAAAGGGAAAGATTACGGTGGAGATACGGACGGTCAACGGAAAGACCGCGGATATCAGCATAAAGTCGCAGATGCTGCCGAAAGACAAGGAAATGATTGTAAGACAATATCTTGCAACTGAACTTCAGCGCGGTTCGATTGACTTTTTCATAAACTTCGAACAGAACGCGGGCGAAGCGTCGCATGAAATTGACGGGGAGGCTCTGCTCGGCTATTTTTCACAGCTCAGAAACATCAGAAGCCGCATTCCGGAAGACGGTCTCGGGCTTTTCGACGCGGCACTTCCCTCACTTCTGCGCATGCCTGATGTGACCGGACAGACGAGAAAGCAGGAAATCATCAACGATGACAACTGGGAGGCCGTTTTCGGGACCATACGGAAGGCGGTCGGAGCACTGAAGGAGTTCAGGCTGCGGGAAGGCGACGTACTCAGGCGGGATGTGACCGCAAAGGTCGAGAAGATACTCGAGTGCTCCCGCGAAATCGAGAAATTCGAGGCTGAAAGAACAGCACAGATCAGGGAAAAGATTCTGACGCGCTTCAACGAACTCAAACTTGAAGCCGATCAGACACGGCTCGAACAGGAAATGATTTTCTACATCGAGAAACTCGACATCAACGAAGAGAGGGTCAGGCTGCGCCAGCATTGCGCATATTACCTCGAAACCCTTGAGAATGAGCCGTATCCGGGGCGAAAGCTCGGGTTCATAGCTCAGGAGATGGGACGCGAAATCAACACGACGGGGTCGAAATCCAACCACCACGAGATGCAGAAATATGTCGTGAAGATGAAGGACGAACTTGAGAAAATCAAGGAACAGTCGCTGAACATACTATGACAGAGAGACATCCCGGGTGGAGGAGGATGTCCGGTTCACGGGGCTGAAACGATGAAATGTGAACGATATGACAGACAAGGACTTTAAGGACATGACCCGTTCCGGGGAATACCGGGAGAGGCTCGCGAAATATGTGCTCATTGCGCTCGGCATCGCCCTGTTCGGCGGAATCTGTCTTTATTTCAGCAGCGTGCTGATTTATCTCCTGCTTGCCGGCGTGGTGTCGCTCGTGGCACGGCCGATAATGAAGGGACTCGGAAAAATCCGCGTCAAGGGGCGGAAACTGCCGGGATGGCTGAACGCCACCCTGGCTCTGATGGTACTTCTGATAATCTTCCTTTCGATAATTCTCGGAGTCACTCCTCTGCTGACAAGTGTCGTCAATGAAGTTTCTTCGGCATACAACGGCAACATTCAGGGCATCGCCGGCCCTCTGCGCGACTTCAACCGGTGGATGACGGACACGTTCCCCGCTCTCGGAAATGATTTCCGCATCGAGACTGTCGTTCTCCACGAATTCCAGAAAGCCTTCAACCTCTCGATATTCTCAAGCATCATCGGTTCGGTGGCGACATTTCTCGCCAATTTCGGCATAGGGCTGTTCTCGGTGATTTTCATCGCGTTTTTCTTCATCCGCGACGAGGGGCTTTTCTCCCGGATCATCGCGTCGCTGGTGCCTGACAGGCTTGAGGGCAGCGTCAAGGAGTCCCTGTCCGATGTGGAATACCTGCTGAGCCGCTACTTCGTGGGGATTCTCATCGAGATGGCGGGAGTGGCGCTGCTGGATTTCCTCGGTCTCGCCCTCATCGCGAGACTGCCCTGGGGATCCGCGCTCGGAATAGCTTTCCTTGCCGGACTGTTGAACGTGATTCCATATGTCGGGCCGCTCATCGGCACCTGCCTCGGCACGACAATGGGACTGATACTCAAGTACTGCGGAACGGGAATAATCGGGCTGGACGTGCCTTTCTGGGCATTCACGCTGATTTTGCTGACAATCATGTGCTGCACGCAGCTCGTCGACAACTTCATCTACCAGCCGGTCATCTACTCGAACAGCATCAAAGCCAGTCCGCTCGAGATTTTCATCGTGCTGCTGATGGCCGCGACGCTCGGGGGCGTATTCGGAATGCTTGTCGCCATCCCGTGCTACACGGTGGTCAGGGTCATCGCGGGACGCTTTTTCCGCAACATCAAGCCGATACGGAAACTGATTCCGGAGGACAAAATCAGCAGGAACGAGAGCGGCAGGAAAAAGAGGAAATTTTGGGGAAAACACTGACAAGGGGAATATTCTATAATTTTTAAGGACATGACATACAACATAACGGAAATCATCGGCTCGCTCGCCACATTCACCCTGCTGCTGGGCTACCTGCCGCAGACCATACACACGATACGCACGCGAAAGACGGACGACATCGCGCTCGGGACATTCCTGCTGCTCGGGCTCGGTTCGGTGCTCTTCTGCGTCTATGGGATTCTGCTGCCGAGCTGGCAGATTGCGGTCGCGAACGGAATCACGGCGGTGCTGAGCGCGATTATCTTTGGGATCAAGATGTATAACGACCATTTTCGTAAAAAATGATGAAATCGGCAAAAAAGGTGTTTTCTGCGTTACGCTCGTCGTCAAAGTCCTCACAACCACAAGGTTGCTGCGGCTCTAACTCCTCGCAAGCCTTGAAAACCCTCTTTTTATCCGATTCCATCTCCAAGAACCTTATGGGTGACAACTGCAAATGCGTGTCACCCTATATTTTTAATTTTTAATCATTTACAGTTTATGTCATTTGCGGAAGAAAGAATCAACTCGACGGCGCTCACTTTTGATGACGTCCTGCTCGTGCCCGCCTACTCGGAGGTCTTGCCGAGGGAGGTGAGCACGAAAGCCCGTTTCACACGAAACATCAGCCTGAACATCCCGATTGTATCGGCGGCGATGGACACGGTTTCGGAAAAGGCTATGGCGATAATGCTCGCGAGAAAGGGCGGCATCAGCGTGATACACAAAAACATGAGCATCGAGGCGCAGGCGCGGCAGATTCGTGAGGTCAAGGAATATCCTGTCGGGGAAGACAAGATTCCCTGCCTTGACGCAGATGGCAGACTGAGAGTCGCAGCCGGGGTCGGCATCACCGCCGACGTGCTTGACAGGGTGACGGCGCTCGTGGAGGCTGGAGTTGACGCAATTGTTCTCGACTCGGCGCACGGAGACTCCCACGGAGTCGTGGAGGCTCTGCTGAAGATCAAGGCGGTCTATCCGGAACTTGACACGGTGGTGGGCAACATCGCCACAGCCGAGGCCGCAGTGCGCCTGATTGAGGCGGGGGCGGATTCGCTCAAGGTCGGCATCGGCCCGGGGTCCATCTGCACGACAAGAATCATCGCCGGCGTGGGCGTGCCGCAGATTTCTGCAATATATGACGTGGCGAAGGCCGCCGAGGGTTCCGGCGTTCCGGTGATTGCCGACGGAGGACTGCGCTACTCCGGAGACATCGTGAAGGCGCTTGCCGCCGGCGGAGACTGCGTGATGATAGGGTCGATGTTCGCCGGCACGGACGAGGCACCGGGAGAAGTCTTTGAGGACGGCGGACGCAAGTTCAAGTCCTACAGAGGTATGGGCTCCGTGGATGCGATGAAGGCAGGCTCACGCGACCGCTACTTCCAGGACGGCGAGGACAGCACCAAGAAGCTTGTTCCGGAGGGCGTCGTGGCACGTGTTCCCTACAAGGGCAGCGTCGGAGACATCGTCTATCAGCTTGTAGGAGGCATCCGCTCTGGCATGGGCTACTGCGGCGCGGCCGACATCGACGCGCTCCACAGCGCGCGCTTTGTCCGCATCACGGCCAACGGCCTGGTGGAGAATCATCCGCATGACATAACCATCACCGGCAACACGCCGAACTACCATAAATAGATATGACAGAAAAGATTATAATTGTTGATTTCGGGTCACAATACACACAGCTTATTGCCCGCAGAATCCGGGAAATGCAGGTCTATTGCGAAATTGTCCCGTACAACAAGTTCCGGCAGGACGGTTCCGTCTTCTTACAGGACAACTCCGCAGCCATTTCCGACAGGTGTCAGGAACACACGGATGCAGCCGTTTCTCAATCCCCTTTCGGGACTGAGGTCAAGGGCGTGATACTTAGCGGCAGCCCCTGCTCCGTGAGACAGGCTGACGCTCCGAAAGTGAATCTGGACGGCATCAAGGGGGTGCTTCCGCTTCTGGGAGTCTGCTACGGGGCGCAGTACCTCGCGCAGTTCTTCGGCGGCGGCGTGGAGAAGTCCCCGACCCGCGAATACGGACGCGCGACTATGAATGTGCGCGACGCTTCCGACCCTCTTATGGCCGGCCTCAGCGCCAGCTCGCAGGTCTGGATGTCCCACGGTGACAGCATCACCTCCATCCCGGCCAACTACGGCGTCATAGCCTCGACCGAGGATGTGAACATTGCGGCATTCCGCATCTCGGGGGAACAGACCTGGGGGCTTCAGTTCCACCCGGAAGTCTATCACAGCACCGAAGGCACACAGCTGCTGCGCAATTTCGTGCTCGGTGTCTGCGGCTGCTCCGGCAACTGGACCAGCAAGGGCTTCATCGAGCAGACAGTCCGCGAACTGAAGGAAAAACTCGGGAATGACAAGGTCGTGCTCGGACTTTCCGGAGGCGTGGATTCGTCGGTCGCCGCGATGCTCCTGCACCGCGCCATCGGAGAAAATCTCCACTGCATATTCGTGGATTCCGGGCTGATGAGAAAGAACGAAGCAGCGGAAGTCCTCGAATCCTACAAAGGTATGGGACTGAATGTCAGAGGAATAGATGCAGCCGACCGCTTTCTCGGCGACCTGCGCGGAGTGATCGACCCAGAGACGAAAAGGAAGATTATAGGCAAGGACTTCATCGAGGTATTCAACGCAGCCGCAGGGGAAATAAAGGACGTTAAATGGCTCGGTCAGGGCACGATTTATCCGGATGTGGTCGAGTCGGCCAAGGTAAACGGCACGGCGGTGGTAATCAAGTCCCACCATAACGTGGGCGGCCTTCCGGAAAAGATGAAGCTCAAGATTGTGGAGCCGCTGCGTCTGCTGTTCAAGGACGAGGTCCGCAGGGTAGGCCGCCAGCTCGGCATCAGCGACTCTCTCATCGGCCGCCATCCCTTCCCGGGTCCGGGGCTCGGCATCCGCATCATCGGCGAGGTAACCCCGGAAAAGGTCCGCATACTCCAGGATGTTGACCACATCTACATCAGCATCCTCCGCGAGGAAGGTCTCTACGACAAAATCTGGCAGGCCGGAGCGGTGCTCCTCCCGGTGCAGAGCGTCGGGGTTATGGGAGACGAGCGCACCTACGAAAGCTGCGTGGCCCTGCGTGCCGTGACCTCAGTCGATGGAATGACCGCCGACTGGGCGCACATCCCCTACGAGGTTCTCGCCCGCCTCTCCAACGAAATCATAAACAAGGTCAAGGGGGTCAACCGCGTCGTGTACGACATCTCCTCCAAACCGCCCGCAACCATCGAGTGGGAGTAGGCAACGGATGATGACAGCAAATCCTTCCAAAGGGCAGAGCCGCCTGCCGTATGTTGACGTGAACAAGGCCGCCCTTAATTCGCTTCGGGCGGCCAAACGAGGCCGAGGAGTTTACACGACAGGGGCATTCTACAAGTTCTACCATGTGCTGGCCAAACTGCTGCCGCAGACATTTATGGTCAGATTCGCCGGACTCTGATTGGAGGAAATGCCATGATTGTATATTTTTCTGGAACAGGCAACAGCAAATATGTCGCGCAGCGCATTGCCGAGGCTATTGGAGACCGGTCGGAATCAATAGAGGGGCTGAATCCTGACATCACGCTTACGGATGGGGAGGTATTCGGCATCGTCACTCCCACTCATTGGTGGGAACTGCCATTCCTTACAAGACAGTTTCTGGAGAGACTGACGCTTGTCGGTGCGGATTACACATTTCTTGTAGCGACCTACGGCACGACGCCGGGCTGCTGCGGCGAGGATGCAAGAAGGATTCTAAAACGCCGCGGAATACGCCTTTCCGCCTCTTTCGGAGTCCGGATGCCTGACACCTGGACACCGATGTTCGACTTGACGGATATCGCCAAGGTCTCCAGGATAAACGAAGAATCTGAAAAGTACATCGATCATGCGATTGAGAGGATTCAACAGAGAGTTTCAGGCAACCATACCTCTCCACGCCTGCCTTATGTATTCAGAATTTTCACCGACCCGCTTTTGAACTCCGAGCGCAGGACAAAGAATTTCTATGTGGAGGAGCAGTGCATCGGATGTGGACTGTGTGCAAGAAAATGCCCTGTCCAGGCGATTGAAATCCGGGACAAGAAGCCGGTCTGGGTAAAGAAGGAATGCGCGCTTTGTTTCCGGTGCCTGCACCATTGTCCCAAGTTCGCCATTCAATACGGGAACGGCAAGACCAAACTCCACGGTCAATACAGAAACCCGCACGTAAAAGTATAAATCCAAATTCTGCATAGGAATGAAAAAGGCAGGTCATCGCTGTAGCTGATGCCTGCCTTTTTCAGACGCTTGCGGTCATAGACCTTTTTCGACTTGTGGACGGTTGACCTCATAGAAATCTGCTTCCCGTACTTCTCGATTTCTTCCCCCCTCGAAGCCCTGCGGTTGGCAAGAAGAAAGTCCTTTTCGGTAATCCGCAGCGGACGGGTTTATACGGAAATCGTCGTGCCGGTGGATTTCAGAACTTGAACGACAGTCCGGCAGAGACATATCCGGTGTCGTGACCGCCCTCGACCCAGATGCCGGCCTTGTTGCAGAAGTACCAGCGGAGGCCGGCGGTGGCGACGAACGTCATCTTCGTGTCCATCTTGTTGAATGTCGAGCTGGCCTTCTCGCCGCTCTCGTGGTCGGTGGTGTGCTCGCCGATGAGACCGGCATCCACCATCGCTCGGGCATAGAGTTCGAGCCGGCGGCAGAGGGTGAGGTGATAGCTGAGGCCGGCGGCAATGTCAAAGCGGTTGCAGAAGGTGTCCTGCTGCTTGTCGCCGTAGCCGTTGTCCAGCATCCAGTTGTATCCGTAGCGGGAATACTCCCCTCCTACCGTCCATCCGAGGCTTCCGAAGCGGCCGAAATCGAGGAAGCAGATGTCTGAATAGAGCATCACCGGAGGCACAACCGTCCGGAAAGAGGACTTCGCCGCGTCATCGGTCGCGTGCTTCATCACCCTCGACCACGGAGCGACGACAGGTGAGGCTCCGACCTGAATTGTCCTCGTGTATTTCGGGAAAACTATTTCCGATTTCGTGCGCTTCCAGTTCACATTCTTCTTCGCATCCGAAGACGCGATGCCGTCCTGCACGCCAATCTGCTCCGCATTCAGCTTGCCAGCGTTCCGGAGCGACGTCCTGCCGTAGGATGCCTCCCAGGCATAGATGACATCCATAAATGTCTTGAACTCTCCGGCCTTTATCCTAGCCGCGAAATCCGGATAATTGTAAATCTTTCCGAAATATGTGTTCAGCATCGAGGTGGACATCGACGGCTCCGTCCGGTCGAAAATGCTCCCGCGTGTGTCCGTACCGACCAATATGGCCATGTCTCCCGCAATGCTCAGATACCAGCTGCGCAGCGGACGCACAATCGTGACCGACCTTCCCGCCCTCTCGGATTCGACGGTGAAAAGGGAATAGAGGTCAATGCCGCTGCCACGGTATTCCTCCCTCACCCACTGGACCTGCGGCTTTCCGCCGAAGGCGCCATAGACCTTCACAAGCCGTTTCACATATTTGTCCGTGCCTTCGAGCATCAGGGAATCGACATCCTCGTTGATATATCGCGTTCTCTCCCCGTCAGGCGTCGCGCTGAACTCGATGTGGTCGGGACGATTGACGAGAGCGGAACGCATATAGCCGTCGAGGACTCTCTGTTCTCCCTTGTTCAGCCAGACCCGGACTCTCACGTCATCGTCATTGGGCTGCACGGCATTCTTGTCAACGACAGTCTGCGCATTGGCGGAGATGCCGGCGAGCAGAACCGCCGCCGAAATGAAGCATACGATACGACTGATTTTCATTGCGTTGGAAAATTAGATTTCTTCAAAAAAGACAAGCCACC